>JBBRCN010000012.1:0-71049 GCA_038204775.1 Burkholderiales bacterium
ACGTGGCCATTGCAAGGGCCGGCGCTGCGTGACGAAAGCTACCATCTGGCCTGTGAGCGCGCCAAAAACCGACATCGGCGCCACCAGCTGCGGCGGCAGCCACCAGGCCCAGATGGACGTGGCCACCAGCCCGAAGGCAAAGCCCGAAAGGCCCTGCACAAAGCCGGCCGCAGCGGCGCCCACGATCAGCACCCACCAGGTCGTGTCCATCGTCACCTGGGGCTTGGCCGAGTGGGTTCGCGCCGCGCACACCACGTCTGGGCAGTGGCTCGGATGCTGCCGTCGTAGCCGCCAGTCACCAGCACGTCACCGCCCGGCAGCGCGGTGGCCACGCTGAAGGCCAGGCCAACACCGATGCCACCCTGCACCTTGTAAAAACCGGGCTGGCCAGGTGTCCAGACCTCTACATCCTGGGCGTCGCCGGCGACGAGCACCTCGCCGCTGGGCAAGACCGCCGCTGCGCCCGTGATCTTGTAGCGCGGGTTCAGCAGGGTGGGGCCCGGGCTGAACGTGGCAGTCTTGGGGTCGTAGATCTCGGTCTGCGCGATGCGGCGATCTTCTTCGCAGTTGGTCGAGCCGGCAATCACCAGCACGCGCCCGTCCTTCAGCAGCAGGGCGGCGTGTTTGCACCGGGCTTGCCGCATGGAGCCGGTGGCCTCGAAGCGGTTCTTTGCGGGGTCGTAGATCTCGGCCGAGCGCGTGGCCAGGTTCCTGGCGCGCAGGCCGCCCATCACCAGCACGCGCCCGTCGGGCAGGCGGACCGCAGCATGGTGGACCCGCGCTTGCTCCATCGTGCCGGCGGGGCTGAAGCGGGCCTGGACTCGCTCAAACAGTTCGGCCTGTGCCAAGGGCTGGTTGGTGGCCGACGCGCCGCCAATGACCAGCACGGAGCCGTCTTGCAAAGCCGTGGCCGTGGCGTCCATCCGTGCGTTGGCCATGTTGCCAACAGCCACGAAGCCGCCGCTGACCGGGTCAAAAACCTCGGCCGACGAACTGGTGGTGGTGCCGGTCCAACCCCCGGCCACCAGCACGCGGCCTTCGGGCAAGGCAGCGGCGATGTGGGACACCCGCTGTTCGTTCATGGCCCGGGTGGCGACAAACCGTCCGGTGTCGGTGTTGAAGATCTCGGCCGACCGCTCGACCGCAGAGCAACCCGGCCCCCTGCAGCCGCCGGTCAGCAGCACCTGGTGTGCCGGCAGCAAGGTGGCCTGGTGCGCGGCCCGGGGGGTGGACATGTCGGCCGACTGGCGCACCTGCCACTCGGCCGCAGGCACCGAAAGCGATGCCGCAGCGGCGAAGCCGACGAGCGCAACAAACACCAGCGGAATCAAGGTCGGGCGAAGGTTCACGAGGGTCTCCGGGGCTGTGGGCTGAACGCTGACGCGGCATTGTGGGCGGGGCGCTGACGTACAGTCGTCCACGATGTCCCTGCCCTCGATAGCCGCCCCGCGCACCACCGTCGCCATCATTGGCGGCGGCCCGGCTGGCCTGATGGCCGCCGAACAGCTGGCCGCACGCGGTGTGGCCGTGGACCTGTACGACGCCATGCCCTCGGTGGGTCGCAAATTCCTGCTGGCGGGCAAGGGTGGCCTGAACCTGACGCACAGCGAAGCCCTGCCCAACTTCACTGCTCGGTATGCCGAACGTGCGGGTGTGCTGGCACCCTGGCTGCATGACTTCGGACCCGACGCGCTGCGTGCCTGGGCGGCTGATGTGGGCGTGGCCACCTTCGTGGGCAGTTCCGGTCGTGTCTTTCCTGTGGACATGAAAGCAGCGCCCTTGTTGCGCGCCTGGCTGCACCGCTTGCGCCATCAAGGCGTGCACTTCCATATGCGCCACCGCTGGCTGGGTTGGTCTGCAGACGGCGCCCTGCGCTTTGCCTCGCCTGCCGGTGAAACCGCGGTGCGGGCCGACGCCACCGTGCTGGCCCTGGGCGGCGCCAGCTGGTCGCGCCTGGGCAGCGATGGTGCCTGGTGGCCGTGGCTGCAAGCGCATGGCGTCGATCTGGCGCCCTTGCAGCCATCGAATTGCGGCTTTGACGTGGTTTGGAGCGATCACTTCAAGCAGCGTTTTGCAGGCGAACCGCTGAAGTCAGTGGCGATCAGCTTCGAGGGCTGGCGCCAGCCCGGTGAATTTGTGGCCACGGCCACGGGTGTGGAAGGCAGCTTGATCTACGCCGCTTCGGCACGCCTGCGCGACCGCATCGCGGTCACCGGCAGCGCCACCTTTGAGCTGGACCTGTTGCCTGGCCGCAGCCTGGATTGGGTGCAACAAGAACTGGCACACCCGCGTGGTCCGCGCTCGCTGGCCACGCACTTGAAATCGCGCCTGAACCTGTCGGGCGTGAAGACGGGCCTGCTATGGGAAATCGTGCCCAAGGACGCACAGGCCGACCCGGTGCGCTTTGCCATTTTCATCAAGGCGCTGCCCATCACCGCGACCGCCACGCGCCCCATCGACGAAGCCATCAGCACCGCCGGCGGTGTGCGCTTCGAAGCCCTGGACGAGCGCCTGATGCTGCGCGCGCTGCCCGGCGTGTTCTGCGCCGGCGAGATGCTGGACTGGGAAGCGCCCACCGGCGGATATCTGCTCACGGCCTGTTTCACATCCGGCCGCGTGGCGGGGCAGGGCGCGGCCGACTGGTTGGCGGACAGTGCTGCCTGAGCGGGCGATGTCTGAGCGGGCGATGTCTGAGCGGGCTACAGCGGGCCAGTAAACTGCGCCGCTTCCTTTGCCTGCCATTGCTGATTTTTTGGACAAGATCGTTCTGCAAATCGCGGCCGAACTGAAAGTTCGCCCCGCACAAGTCCACACCACCGTCGAACTGCTGGATGGCGGCGCCACGGTGCCCTTCATCGCCCGCTACCGCAAAGAAGCCACTGATGGCCTGGACGACATCCAGCTGCGTGAACTGGAAACGCGCCTGAGCTATCTGCGCGAGCTCGAAGACCGCCGCACTGCCGTGCTGAAGAGCATCGAAGAACAGGGCAAGCTGACGCCCGAGCTGCGCGCCGCCGTGCTGGCCGCGCCCACCAAACAAGAGCTGGAGGACATCTACCTGCCCTTCAAGCCCCGGCGCCGCACCAAGGGCATGATTGCGCGTGAAGCCGGCATCGAGCCGCTGGCCGACAAGTTGTTTGCCGACCCTTCACTGGACCCGTTGGCCGAAGCCGCCGCGTTCATCAATGCCGAAGGCGGCTTTGCCGACGCACCGGCGGTGCTGGACGGTGTGCGTGACCTGCTGAGCGAACGCTGGGCCGAAGACGCCGCACTGGTGGGCAAGCTGCGCGAGTGGCTGTGGGCCGAGGGCCTGTTCCAGAGCAAGCTGGTGGATGGCAAGGACGGCAACCACGCCGACGCCGCCAAGTTCCGCGACTACTTCGACTATGCCGAACCGCTGCGCACGGTGCCCAGCCATCGTGCGCTGGCGGTGTTTCGCGGCCGCACGCTGGAATGGCTGGATGCGAAGCTGGTGCTGGACGAAGAAGTCACGCCCGGCAAAATGGAGTCCCCTAGAGGGACCCCTTCGGTGTCCGTCGCCGAAGGCCGCATCGCGCGCCACCTGGGCTGGAGCCATGCAGCCCGCAAGAGCGACGACCTGATCCGCAAGACAGTGGCCTGGACCTGGAAGGTCAAGCTCAGCCTGAGCCTGGAACGCGACTTGTTCGGCCGCCTGCGCGAAGAGGCCGAGATGGTCGCCATCAAGGTCTTCGCCGACAACCTGCGCGACCTGCTGCTGGCCGCACCCGCCGGCAAACGGGTGGTGATGGGCCTGGACCCCGGCATCCGCACCGGCGTGAAGGTGGCGGTGGTCAGCGACACCGGCAAGGTGCTGGACACCCACACCGTCTACCCGCACGAACCGCGCCTGGACTGGGAAGGCTCGCTGCACACGCTGGGCCGCCTGGTGGCCACGCATGGTGTCAACTTGATGGCCATCGGCAACGGCACGGCCAGCCGAGAGACCGACAAGCTGGCCGGCGACCTGATCAAGCGCATCGCCGCACTGGCACCCGACGTGAAACTGGACAAGGTCGTTGTCAGCGAAGCCGGGGCTTCGATCTACAGCGCCAGCGAATTTGCGAGCAAGGAACTGCCCGATCTGGACGTCAGCCTGCGCGGCGCCGTCAGCATCGCGCGCCGCCTGCAAGACCCGCTGGCCGAGCTGGTGAAGATCGACCCCAAGAGCATCGGCGTCGGCCAGTACCAGCACGACGTCAACCAAAGCGGCCTGGCGCGTTCGCTCGAAGCGGTGGTGGAAGACTGTGTCAATGCCGTGGGCGTGGACCTGAACACGGCCAGCGCGCCCTTGCTGTCGCGTGTGTCGGGCCTGAGCCCCGCTGTTGCGGCCAACATCGTGCGCTGGCGCGACGCCAACGGCTCTTTCAAGAACCGCCGCCAGTTGCTGGACGTGGGCGGCCTGGGGCCCAAGACCTTCGAGCAGGCAGCGGGCTTCTTGCGCATCCGAGACGGCGACAACCCGCTCGACACGACCGGCGTGCACCCCGAGACCTACCGGGTGGTCGAGCGCATGCTGGCCAGCGTCAAGCGCCCGGTGAGCGAATTCGTCGGCCGCAGCGACGTCATCCGCACGATCAAGCCCGAGGCCTTTGCCGACGAACGTTTTGGTGCCATCACCATCAAGGACATCCTGGCCGAGCTGGAAAAACCCGGCCGCGACCCGCGCCCACACTTCGTGGTGGCCCGCTTCAACGAAGGGGTCACCGACCTCAAGGACCTGCAGGCCGGCATGACACTGGAAGGCACGGTCAGCAACGTCGCGCAGTTCGGCGCCTTCGTCGACCTTGGCGTGCACCAGGACGGCCTGATCCACGTCAGCCAGCTGGCCAACAAGTTCGTCAGCGACGCACGGGAAGTGGTCAAGACCGGCCAGGTGGTGAAGGTGCGGGTGCTGGAAGTGGACCTCGCCCGCAAACGAATCAGCCTGACGATGAAGCTGGACGCACCCGCAGGCGCAGCGCGGCAGCCCGGCGCCGACAACAAGTTCAGGCCCGCTGCACGAGGCGAACAAAGCCGCAGCCGCGCCCCCGAGCCGGCGGGCGCCAGCGCGATGGCCGCTGCGTTTTCCAAGCTGCAGGGCCGCCGCTGAAACGCGGGTCATGAAGGCGCTGCAGGTCTTCGCCGGCCCACGCGCCCGCGAACACCTGCGCCAGCGTGGCCTGTCGCCGGCCGATGTGCGGGTGATCCCCGCGGCGGCCGGCGGCCCCAAGGGCCTGACGCTGCTGCCCTTGGACCGCTACCTGTTCGGCCACTGGCTGCAGAAGTCCAGCCATACCGTGCACTTGCTGGGCGCCAGCATCGGCGCCTGGCGCATGGCAGCGGCCTGTCTGACCGATGCGGACGCGGCGTTGGCGCTGCTGGGCGAGGACTACATCACCCAGACCTACCCGCACGCGCCCGGCCGGATGCCGACGGCGAGCGCCGTGACCGAACTCTTCAGCCGCCGCCTGAACGAACGCCTGGGTGACCGCGCGGCCGAGGTGCTGGCCCATCCGCAGCGACGCCTGCATGTCTTCACCAGCCGCGGCCGCAAGCTGCTGCACCGTCCAGGCCGTGTGGGCATGCCCTTGGGCTGGTTGGGTGCCTTCGGCGCCAACGCCGTCAGCCGGCGCGCCCTGGGCGGTTGGATGGAACGGGTGGTGTTCAGCGACCCACGCGACCCACTGCCCGTTCCCCTGACCGACTACCCGACGCGATGTGTCGATTTGACCGACCACAACCTGGCGCGCGCCGTGCTGGCCAGCTGCACGATTCCCTTTGCCCTGGAAGCCGTGCAAGACGTGCCCGGCGGCCCGCCCGGCACCTACTGGGACGGTGGCATCACCGACTACCACTTGCACCTGGACTACGCCGCGATGGACGGTGGGCAAGTGCCTGGCTGGGGCGGGGGCCCCGGCCTCGTCCTGTACCCGCACTTCATCGACCGCGTCGTGCCGGGCTGGCTGGACAAAGGATTCAAACGCCGTCACGGCGCCACCGCCGCGCTGGACAACCTGGTGCTGCTGGCGCCCAGCCCGGCGTGGGTGGCCACGTTGCCGGGTGGCAAGTTGCCGAACCGCAACGACTTCAAAACCTACCTGAGCGACGAGGCGGGGCGGCAGCGTGTCTGGCGACAGGCCCTGGCGCAGAGTCAGCAGCTGGCCGATGAATTTGCGCAATCGGTGGGCATAGGCCGCCCGATCGAGTCCTTGCCCCTGCCGTGAAGCCGTGAAGCCGGGCACATCGGCTAAACTCGGCTCCTCTTTCAACGAACAAGAGCGAGAAAGGCACCTTGGTTATGACACCGCGGACTACCCGGCCCTTCTTCACCGAGATCTGACCCGGTCGCGCTGTCACGTCACCCCTTTTTCCAAGACAAAGCGCGGCGCCAACCGCGCTTTTTTGCTTTTAAGGATCGCCCATCATGTTGAATATCACGCTGCCGGACGGTTCCCGGCGAGAGTTTCCCGGCCCGGTGTCGGTGGCCGAAGTGGCCGCGTCCATCGGGTCCGGTCTGGCCAAGGCCGCGCTGGGTGGCAAGGTGGATGGCCAGCTGGTGGACACGAGCCACCGCATTGAAGCCGACGCGCAGCTGTCCATCGTCACGGACAAAGACGCCGACGGCCTGGAGTTCATCCGCCACAGCACGGCGCACCTGCTGGCCTACGCGGTGAAAGATCTGTTCCCGCAAGCCCAGGTGACGATCGGCCCGGTCATTGAAAACGGCTTCTATTACGACTTTGCCTACAAACGGCCCTTCACGCCCGACGACCTGGCGGCGATCGAAAAGCGCATGGGTGAACTGGCGGCGAAAAACGAGCCTGTCGTGCGGCGTGTGTTGCCGCGAGACGAGGCTGTTGCCTACTTCAAGGGCCTGGGCGAGCACTACAAGGCCGAGATCATCGGCAGCATCCCGGCGGGCCAGGACGTGAGCCTGTACCGCGAAGGCAACTTCGAAGACCTGTGCCGCGGCCCGCACGTGCCCAGCACGGGCAAGCTCAAGTATTTCAAGCTGATGAAGGTGGCCGGCGCCTACTGGCGCGGCGACCAGGCCAACGAACAGCTGCAGCGCATCTACGGCACGGCCTGGCCCACGAAAGAAGCGCTGGCCCAGTACCTGACGATGCTGGAAGAGGCCGAAAAGCGCGACCACCGCAAGCTGGGTCGCGAGCTGGACCTGTTCCACATGGACGAGCACAGCCCGGGCACGGTGTTCTGGCACCCCTTGGGCTGGACGGTGTGGCAAGAGGTGGAGCAGTACATGCGCCGGGTCTACCGCGACAACGGCTATCAAGAGGTGAAGGGCCCGCAGATCGTCGACCGCGTGCTGTGGGAAAAGTCGGGCCACTGGGAAAAGTACCGCGACGCGATGTTCACGACGGAGTCGGAAAAGCGCGAGTACGCGCTCAAGCCGATGAACTGCCCCGGTCACATCCTGATTTTCAAGCAGGGCATCAAGAGCTACCGCGACCTGCCGCTGCGTTACGGCGAGTTTGGCCAGTGCCACCGCAACGAGCCCTCGGGCGGGCTGCACGGCATCATGCGCGTGCGGGCCTTCACGCAGGACGACGGCCACATCTTCTGCACGGAAGACATGATCCTGCCCGAGTGCCTGGCCTACACGGCGTTGCTGCAGAAGGTCTACAAGGACTTCGGCTTCAAGGACATCGTCTACAAGGTGGCCACGCGGCCGGCCGCGCGCATCGGCAGCGACGAGATCTGGGACAAGGCTGAAAGCGCGCTGATCGACAGCCTCAAGGCTTCCGGGTGCGACTACGAACTAGCCCCTGGCGAGGGCGCCTTCTACGGCCCGAAGATCGAATACACGCTCAAGGATGCGCTGGGCCGGCCCTGGCAGTGCGGCACGATGCAGGTGGACTTTTCCATGGCCGAGCGGCTGGACGCGGTGTACGTGGCCGAGTCCAGCGAGCGCAAGCACCCGGTGATGTTGCACCGGGCCATCGTCGGCAGCCTGGAGCGTTTCATCGGCATCCTGATCGAGCAGTACGCTGGCGCTCTGCCGGCCTGGCTGGCGCCGGTGCAGGTGGTGGTCTCCGCAATCACGGAAAACCAGGCCGACTACGCCAGTGAAGTGGCCAAATCGCTGCAAAAACAAGGAGTTAGAGTCTCCCTGGATTTGCGCAACGAGAAAATCAGCTATAAAATCCGCGAGCATTCGATGCAGAAGGTCCCGTTCATCCTGGTCGTAGGTGACAAGGAGAAGGCAAACGGGACTGTTGCCGTGCGCGCCCGGGGTAATCTTGATCTCGGCGTGATGCCGCTGGCAGACTTCCAACAGAAGATCAGCAGTGACATCGCCTCTAAGGTGTAGGACACCGGGCGCGCGTCAGATTTTTTTCGTGGCCCGCTTTGCCTGCGGGTTGCATTTGGAGCTCGAACTATCGCTACCTTCATGGACCGCCGCGTGCCCAACGCGGAGCGCAAACACCGTCTGAACCGGGAAATCATGGCGCCCAACGTGCGCCTGAACGGGGTCGAAAACGAGCCACTGGGCATCGTCAGCACGATGGAAGCGTTGCGCATGGCAGGGGAACTGGACGTCGATCTGGTCGAGATCGCCGCGACGGCTGACCCCCCGGTGTGCCGGTTGATGGACTACGGCAAGTTCAAATACCAGGAACAGAAAAAGGCCGCTGAAGCGAAGAGCAAGCAGAAGGTCATCGAGATCAAGGAAGTCAAGTTCCGTCCGGGCACGGACGACGGCGACTACAACATCAAGATGCGCAACCTGCGTCGCTTCATTGCCGAAGACGGCGACAAGGGCAAGGTCACGCTGCGCTACCGGGGCCGCGAGATCACCCACCAGGACATCGGCATGCGCATGCTGGAGCGCATTCGCGACGAACTGGCCGATGTGGCCGTGGTCGAGAACATGCCCAAGCTCGAAGGCCGCCAGATGATCATGGTGCTGGCGCCCAAGAGGAAGTGACCCACCCCCGAGGCGCCTTCGACGCTCCCTCTCAAGGGGGCGCAGACAGCGGCCCGGCAGAGCCGGACCCGCGTCTGACGCTTGAAGTCTCTCGGGGTTGGTTGATGGATTGAGTTGAGAGTTTCGCCGGCCGGGCTTTCGGGCTCGATTGGCGACAAGAAGCGGCTGCAGGCCAACAAGCACACCGGGTCTTCCGGCGTCGCCTGCAGCAGCAAACGAAGAAGGAGCAGCAATGCCCAAGATGAAGACCAAGAGCGGCGCCAAGAAGCGCTTCCGCGTCCGCCCGGGTGGCACCGTCAAGCGCGGTCAAGCGTTCAAGCGCCACATCCTCACCAAGAAGAGCACCAGCCGCAAGCGCGCCTTGCGTGGCACTGTCAACGTGCACGAAACCAACATGGGCCACATGGCCCAGATGTTGCCTTTCGCCGGCCTGTAAACACCCCACTGATCAAGGAGCACACACATGCCTCGCGTCAAACGTGGTGTCATAGCCCACGCACGTCACAAGAAGATCCTGGCTCTGGCCAAGGGTTTCCGCGGCCGCCGCAAGAACGTCTTCCGCATCGCCAAGCAGGCGGTGATGAAGGCCGGCCAATACGCCTACCGTGACCGCCGCACCCGCAAGCGGGTGTTCCGCCAGCTCTGGATCGCGCGCATCAACGCTGCCAGCCGTGAACTCGGCGTCACCTACAGCAAGTTCATGGCCGGGCTGAAGAAGGCCCAGATCGACATCGACCGCAAGGTGCTGTCGGACATGGCCATTCACGACCCGGCTGGCTTCAAGAGCATCGTCGACAAGGTGAAGGCTCAACTGGCTTGATTCTTTGCTTCCAGGCAGCATGCCTGGATGTCATTGCCAAGCATTCGAAGGCCGTCACCTCGGGGCGGCCTTTTTTCTTGTCTCTTGTGATTCCCCACATGAACGATCTCGACAGTCTGCTTGCTGCCGCTGAAAGTGACTTTGCCGCTGCGCAGCAAGGCGCAGAGCTGGAAAACGCCAAGGCCCGCTTCCTGGGCAAGACGGGCCGCCTGACCGACCTTCTCAAGGGCCTGGGCGCGCTGCCACCTGAAGAGAAGAAGGCCCGCGGCGCCGAAATCAACCAGGTCAAGGCGCGCATCGAGGTGCTGCTGACCGCCGCTCGGGACCGCCTGTCCAAGGCCGAGCTTGAAGCCCAGTTGCAAGCCGAAGCGCTGGATGTCACCTTGCCCGGCCGGCAGCGTGGCATGGGCGGCCTGCACCCGGTGAGCCGCACCATCGAACGCATCGAGGCCATCTTCGCCAGCATGGGTTTCGACGTCGCCGAAGGCCCCGAGATCGAAACCGACTGGATGAGCTTCACGGCGCTGAACAACCCCGAGAACCACCCGGCGCGGTCGATGCAGGACACCTTCTATGTCGACGTGAAAGACGCCGATGGCCGCTGGCTCAACCTGCGCCCGCACACCAGCCCGATGCAGGTGCGCTACGCCCGCATGCACGCGGCGAAGAACGCCGGTGCGCTTGCTCAAGGGCAGCCCATGCCCGAGGTGCGTGTCATTGCCCCCGGCCGTGTCTACCGCGTGGACAGCGACGCCACGCACACGCCCATGTTCCACCAGATCGAAGGTCTGTGGCTGGGCCAGAACATCAGCTTCAAGGACCTGAAGGTGACCTTCGCGGTTTTCGTGCGCGAGTTCTTCGAGACCGAAGACTTCGACGTGCGCTTCAGGCCCAGCTTCTTCCCTTTCACCGAGCCCAGCGCCGAGATCGACATCCGTTTTGGCAGTGGCCCGCTGGCCGGCCGCTGGCTGGAAGTGGCCGGCTCGGGCCAGGTGCACCCGAACGTGGTGCGCAGCTACAACCTGGACCCCGAAACCAACATCGGTTTTGCCTTCGGCATGGGCGCCGACCGCCTGGCCATGCTGCGTTACGGCATCGACGACCTGCGCCTGATGTTCGACGGCGACCTGCGTTTCCTGTCGCAATTCAAGTAGCCGCGCCCCGCCACCCGATCCGAGCCCAACATGCAATTCCCCGAATCCTGGCTGCGCGAGTTTTGCAACCCGCCCCTGTCCACCCAAGCCCTGGCCGATCTGCTGACGATGAGCGGCATGGAGGTGGAAGAGCTGCGCCCCGTGGCGCCGCCGTTCACCGGCATCGTGGTGGCTGAAATCCTCAGCGCTGAACAGCACCCCAGCGCCGACCGCCTGCGTGTGTGCATGGTGGACGCAGGCGCCCATTCGCCCGACGGCCCGCTGCAGATCGTCTGCGGTGCACCCAACGCACGCGTGGGCATCAAAGTGCCGCTGGCGATGGTGGGTGCCGAATTGCCCGCCGCCGACGACACCGAAGCGGAGCGCAAGCCCTACAAGATCGGCGTCGGCAAGTTGCGCGGTGTGGAAAGCCACGGCATGTTGTGCTCGGCGCGCGAACTGAAGATCGCCGACGACCATGGCGGCCTTCTGGAACTGGCGGCCGACGCGCCGCTGGGCCAGAACCTGCGCGACTGGCTGAAACTGGACGACACGGTGTTCACGCTCAAGCTCACGCCCAACCTGGCGCACGCGCTCAGCGTCTACGGCATCGCGCGCGAGGTGTCGGCCTTGACCGGTTCGCCGCTGCTGACGCCGACCATCCAGCCCGTGCAGCCCCGGTCGGACCAGCGCCTGCCGGTTGAAGTGCTGGCGCCCGATCTGTGCGGCCGGTTTTCAGGCCGCGTGGTGCGTGGTGTGAACACCAAAGCCCAGACGCCAGCCTGGATGGTGGAGCGCCTGGCGCGCTGCGGCCAGCGCAGCGTGACCGCGTTGGTGGACATCTCCAACTACGTGATGTTCGAGTTCGGCCGGCCCTCGCACATCTTCGACCTGGACAAGATCCACGACAAGCTGGTGGTGCGTTGGGGTCGGCCGGGCGAGACGCTGAAGCTGCTGAACGGCAACACCATCGAGGTGGACGGCCAGGTGGGCGTGATTGCCGACGCCCAAGGCCTTGAGTCGCTGGCCGGCATCATGGGTGGCGACGCCACGGCCGTCAGCGACGACACCCGAAACATCTACGTCGAAGCCGCCTTCTGGTGGCCCGAAGCCGTGCAGGGGCGCTCACGTCGCTTCAACTTCAATACCGATGCCGGTCACCGCTTCGAGCGTGGTGTGGACCCCGCGCTGACGGTGCAGCACCTCGAACGCATCACGCAGTTGGTCATCGACATCTGCGGCACGGCCGACACCGTCTGCGGCGCCTTGGACGACCAGGTGCTGCGCCTGCCGAAGGCTCAGCCCGTGACGATGCGCGTGGCGCGCGCGGCCAAGGTCATCGGCATGCCGCTGGGCCAGGCGCAGTGCGCCGATGTGTTCCGCCGCCTGAGCCTGCAGTTCACCGAGGGCGACGGCACGCTGACCGTCACGCCGCCCAGCTGGCGCTTCGACATCGCGATCGAAGAGGACCTGATCGAAGAAGTGGCGCGTGTGGTCGGCTACGACAAGCTGCCCACCACGGCTCCGGTGGCGCCCATCACGGCCCGGGTGCGCCGTGAAGCCCAGCGCAGCGTACACGCGGTGCGCCATGCGCTGGCTGATCTGGGCTATCAGGAGACCATCAGTTTCAGTTTTGTCGAAGCACGGTGGGAACATGAACTGGCGGGCAACGCAGATCCGATCCAGGTGCTGAACCCGATTGCCGCGCCGCTGGCGGTGATGCGGTCCAGCCTGGTCGGCAGCCTGGTGGGTGTGCTGCGCCACAACCTGGCACGCAAGGCCACACGCGTCCGTGTCTTTGAGCTGGGACGAGTCTTCAAACGCGACCAGGCCGTGGCTGACGGTGACCTGTCCGTGGCCGGTGTGCACCAGCCCATGCGCGTGGCCGGGCTCATCTACGGCGCTGCCGATGCACCGCAGTGGGCACGCAAGGAGCAGGGCGCAGATTTCTTTGACGCCAAGGGCGATGTCCAGGCCTTGCTGGCGCCGCTGAAGCCCACTTTCGTGGCCGCCACACACCCGGCGCTGCATCCCGGCCGCTGTGCAGCGGTGATGCTGGCGGACCGGCTCATCGGCCACGTCGGTGAACTGCACCCGCAGTGGCGCCAGGCCTACGAACTGCCGCTGGCACCCGTGGTCTTCGAGTTGGACTTGGCCGCTGTGCTCGCACGCCCGGTGCCCGAGTTCCAGGCAGTTTCGCGCCGGCAGCCGGTGTCACGTGACGTGGCGCTGGTGGTGAAAGACACGGTGGCGCACGACACGCTGACCGCGGCCTTGTTGGCTGACCCGGCCAGCCTGATTCGCGGCGCGGTGCTGTTCGATGTCTACAAACCTTCCGTTGCAGTGACGGGCATGGCCGCCGACGAGCGCAGCCTGGCCGTGCGGCTGGAATTGCTCGACTTCGACACCACGCTGACGGAAGATCGCATCGAGGGCGCCGTGGCAGCCGCCGTGGCGAGGGCAGGGCAGGCCGTCGGCGCGCGTTTGCGTGCTTGATGGTGTGAGCGCTTGAACCAGGACACATCAAAAGATGGCCACCGAAGACACCACCGCCGAGCGTTTGATCCTGCCATCGCTGGAGACGCCCACGCTGACCAAAGCCGAACTGGCGGAGTTGCTGTTCGACCGCCTGGGCCTGAACAAACGCGAGTCCAAGGACATGGTCGAGGCGTTTTTCGAGATCGTGCATGGCACGCTGGTCGAGGGCCGCGATGTCAAGTTGTCGGGCTTTGGCAACTTCAACATCCGCCGCAAGGCGCCGCGCCCCGGGCGCAATCCGCGCACCGGTGAATCGATCCCGATCAAGGCGCGCAACGTCGTCACCTTCCACGCCAGCCACAAGTTGAAGTCAATCGTGCAAGGCGACACCCCGCCCGAAGGAGACTTCGAGTAGAGTCTAGCTTTCCCCACTGATCCCATTGATTTCAATGGAGAAAGCGCTTCCCGCCATTCCAGCCAAACGCTACTTCACCATCGGTGAGGTGAGCGAACTTTGCGGCGTCAAGCCGTACGTGCTGCGCTATTGGGAACAGGAGTTCACGCAACTCAAACCCATGAAACGCCGTGGCAACCGGCGCTACTACCAGCACCATGAGGTGTTGCTGATCCGCCGCATCCGCGACCTGCTCTACGACCAGGGTTTCACCATCAGCGGTGCACGAAACCGGCTGGCCGATGCTGCACTGAGCATCCGGGCGCAGGCGCCTGTGCTCGAAGATTCTGAAGAGATCGACGAACCCGGCTCCATCATCGAATCTGCCGCCGCGCTGCTGTTGATGCGCCCGGCAACCGACAGGGTGGATGTGCCGGTGGTGATGTCTGCAGGCGCCAAGAGCTCATCGCACGTCGATCCACAGCAACTGCGCACAGAACTGCTGTCGATTCGAGACCTGCTGACCGCCTGAGCGGGTCTGGCTCACCGTATAATGCAGGGCTCAGTCGGGGCGTAGCGCAGCCTGGTAGCGCACTTGCATGGGGTGCAAGGGGTCGCGAGTTCGAATCCCGCCGCCCCGACCAAGGTTGACGAGGGTTAGCAGGTTGACGCCTGCTAACCCTTTAGTCTTCCTGCGGCTGGAAACGTGCTCGTATCAAGACTGGCTTGGACGCCGATGCACTGCTTGAGTGCTGCGACCTCATAGTCTGGACTGAGGGCCCGGCGGCCGGTCAGGCCCCCGCCGGGCGCTCCCCGGCGCGCAGCCGAGCTTGCAGATCGTCCAGCACCGGCAGCAACTCGGCCACGGTGTCCACCAGCGCATGCGCGCCAGCGGCGCGCAGCTCAGCGCCGACGCGGCTGCGGTGCGCGCCCTTGACGATTTCGGGCAGGGCTGCCCAGTCGGCGGCCGTCAGGCCCACGCCGTTGCCGCTGGCCACCACGCCCACACACCAGCAGCCGGCGGCCGCGCCTTCGGCAATGCCGGGGGCGGTGTCGTCCACCTTCACCACTGTGCGCGGTGGCCACACTGCCAGGTCGGCCAGGCAGCGGTACATCGCCACTGGCGTGGGGCGACCGATGCGGGTGTCGCCGGCGCACACCAGGTTGTCGGGCTGCCAGCCCTGGGCCGCGGCCAGCGGTGCCACCACGGCCATGATCTCGCGGTTGTAGCCGGTGGTTGAACCGATGGCCAGGCCGCGCGCGCGCAGCTCGGCCACCACGGGCAGCACACCGTCGATCAGCGCCGCATGCTCTCGTACGCTGGCGGCGTTCATCGGCGTGAACTCGGCGTAGAGCGCGTCGACGTCGGCCACCACGGGAGCGTGGCCCTGCATGGCCTGCCATTGCGCTGCCACTGCGGGCAATTGCATCAGGGCGTGGATGTGGTCCCACTTGGGCAGGCCCATGGGGCCGCGGGCCTGTTCGATGTTGAGCGTGACGCCGTGGCCGGCGAAGAGCCTCACGAAGGCGCCCATGGGCGCGAAGCTGCCATGGTCGACGACGGTGCCCGCCCAGTCGAAGACGATGGCGGTGAGTTCGGTGTGGGGCATGCGGTTGCCTTGAGGTTCACCAGTCTTGAAAGGCGTCTTCGGCCAGCGCGAAGGCGGTGCTGGCGCCGGTGCCGCTGGTGACCACGGCCACGCGCGTTGCGTTGTCGGGGGCCAGCAGCAGCGCGTCGTGCTGCACCGAGACGGGGTAGATGCCGGTCCAGCGTTCCACCACCTGGGCCTCGCGCAGGTCCAGCGTGCGGTGCAGGTGTCGCAGGATCAGCGTGTCCACCTCTTCCAGCGCGAAGGGCGGCGGCGCGGCGCCGCAGTGGTGCGAGTCGCCCACCACCAGCGTGCCGTCCTCGCTCTGCACGGCGATGAGGTGGATGCCGTGCTGCAGGCTGCGGGCTTCCTCTTGTTGCAGCACTTCTGCCAGCGCGCTGGCCTGCGGCAACTCGGCATAACCGCGGTAACGCACCAGGCTGAGCTCGCCCATCACCGCGGCGGGCAGACGGAAGCCACGCTGCGGGCGCACGCGCAGCATCTGCAGCTGGCACAGCTGCAATTCGTGCGCCGACAGCTCGGCCGCGAACAGGCCATTCAGCGCGGCACCCTGGCACACCACCACACGCTCGGCGTGCAGCGTGGCGCGCGCGGTGCGCACACGCGGCGCGGCCACCTCCAGCACCTCTTCGCCCCAGCGGAACTGCACGCCGTGTTCTTCGGCCAGCCAGGCCGCCAGGCGCGGGATGGCGCTGCGCGACTCCACGCGCAGTTCGTGCGGGCTTTGCAGCACGGCCAGCACACCGTCCAGGCGCAGCGCCTCGTGGTGCGCCGGTGGCCCCGTGTGCAGCGCCTTGCCGGCGTGCAGCGTGCAGCCTTCTGCCATCGGCGTTTGCATGAAGGCCTCCAGCACCGGCAGTGCCACGGGCCGACGCACCGGCAGCAGCAGGCCGCTGTGCAGCACCGGGATGCCGGCGCGCGGGGCGATCTCGGCCCAGATGTCGCGCGAGCGGCGCGCACGTCGCCAGGTGTCGCCTGCGCCTTGGCCGGTGACGGTGACGAATCCGAAGTTGCGGATCGAAGCGCCGGTGCAGGCAGCGTCGCGCTCCACCACCGTGACACGCAGGCCGCGGCGGGACGCCTGGAGTGCAAACGCCAGGCCCACGATGCCGGCGCCCACCACCAGCAGATCGCTCGAAGTGTTCATGTCGTCTCCCTGAGTCGCCAGCGCTGCGTGCGGCGCACCACGGCCGCACGCAGCAGTGCCAGGCCACCGCGCGCAGCGCCGGCGGTGACGAAGATCACCACTGCCATCGCGGCGGCCGGCGCGATGTCGCCGGCATCGTCCATGTTCAGCACCGCCACCGAGGCCAGCGTAGTCTCGGGCCCGTAGAGGAAGACCACGGCCGAGACGGTGGTCATGGCATTGACGAAGAAGTAGCCCGCCACGTCGATCACCGTTGGTGCGCACACCGGCAGGTGCACACGCCACACCGTGCGCCAGAAAGGCACGCCCAGCGAAGCCGAGACGGCCTCGAATTCGCGGTCGAGCTGGCGCAGCGCGGCCAGCTGCGTGAGGTGGGCCACCGAGTAGAAGTGCGCCACCGTGCACAGCACCAGGATGGCCAGCGTGCCGTAAAGGCCCTGCAACGGGTTGTCCGGGTGGTTGAAGAAAAGGATATAGCCCAGCCCCAGCACCAGGCCTGGCACCGCCAGCGGCACCGCCGACACCAGGCTCAGCACCTCGCGCCCGATGCGGCCGTGCACGGGTTTGTCGACGAGGTAGGCGCTGGCGAAGGTGGCTGCCGCACCCAGCGCCGCGGTGCCGGTAGCCAGCGCCAGCGAGTTCCAGTAGCTGCCCCAGCCGCCGCCGTCCATGTCGTCGAAACGGTAGTTGCGCAGCGAAGGCTGCAACTGATAGGGCCAGTATTGCGCCAGAGAAGCAAACACTGCCACGCCGATGACGGCCAGCAGCCCCAGCGCCACCACGCTGCAGCCGGCCAGCGCCAGGCTGTCGCGCAGCGCCTGTGGCCGCGGGCTGTAGGGCACCGCGCGCACACCCAGCGCGGCGGCCTGGCGGCGGCGCAGGTGACGTTCCACGAAAAAGGCGCCCAGCGCCGGCAGCAGCAGCACCACGCCCACCACGGCGCCCATCTGAAAGTTCTGCTGGCCGATGACCTGCTTGTAGATGTCGGTGGCCAGCACCTGAACCTGCCCGCCCACCACCTTGGGCACGCCGAAGTCGGTAAGCACCAGCACGAAGACCACGACCCAGGCCATCGCCAAGCCGTAACGACTGGCCGGCAGCGTGACGCTGGTGAAGCGCCGCCAGGCACCGGCGCCCAGGGTTTCGGCGGCCTCGTACAGCCGCGCGTCGATGGTCGACATCGAGGTCACCAGAACGAGCAGCGCATGCGGCAGCGTCCACAGCACCGAGCCGACGACGATGCCGACTTCGCCGTAAATCGAGCCGCCGCCCATCCAGCCCTTGAGCAAGCCCTGGTTGCCGAAGAGATAGATCAGGCTGATGGCCATCAGCAGCGAAGGCGCCAGCAGCGGCACCAGCAGCATTGCGCGCATGAGGCCCTTGGCCGGCATGCAGGTCATGGTCAGCGACCAGGCGCAGCCGTAGGCGATGGCCACGCAGATCATCGCACTGAGCGCGGCCAGGCGCAGGCTGCGCAGTGCGGATTCGAACAGCGCTGGGCTGGCGGCCCAGGTTTCGAAGTTGGCCAGGCCCACGAAGCTGCCCTGGGCGTCGAAGGCGCTGCGCCCCAACAGCGCCGCCACCGGCAACACGATGAACAGCACACCCAGCAGCACCGCCGCCCACAGCGCCAGAGCCTGCAGGCGCGACTCGTGGCGCACCAGGCCGATGGGTGGCGCCAGCGCTTCGGTGACGTTCATGCGCCCTCGATGACCACCAGCGCAGATGCCGGCAGTGTCAGCCGCAGCGCGTCGCCCGGCTGCAGCGGCGCTTGGGTGCCGCCGGGCGTGAGCACACGCAGCAGCACTTCCTCGCCCAGGGCAGGACATTCCAGGCCCAGGTCGCAATGCGAACCGCGGAACACCGACCAGCGCACCCGCCCCAGCAGTCGCAGGTCGGCCACCGGAGCGCCGGGGCGCGCCTCGGGTGCCCAGCGCACGGCCTCGGGGCGGATGCCCACGTGCACCGGCCGCACACCGGGGTCGAGCCCGGCGGGCGGCTCCAGTCTCGCCGCGCCCACCTGCAGCCAGCCGTCAGCCCGCAGGCGGCCCGGCCACAGGTTCATGCCGCCCAGGAAGCTGGCGGCGAAGTGGCTGCGCGGTTGTGAGTACAGCCGCTGCGGGGCGTCCTGCTGCTCGATTCGCCCGCGGTGCATCAGCACCACGCGGTCGGCCATCGACAGCGCTTCGTCCTGGTCGTGAGTGACCATCACCGTGGTCACCTTCATCTGGCGGCAGATGCGCAGGATCTCGACGCGCAGGCCGGCGCGCACCTGCGCGTCCAGCGCCGAGAGCGGCTCGTCGAGCAGCAGCACGTTGGGGCCGGGGGCCAGTGCGCGGGCCAGCGCCACGCGTTGCTGCTGGCCACCGGACAGCTGCGCCGGGTGATGGTCGGCGTGGCCGGCCAGGCCGACCATCTGCAGCAGTTCGGTGACCAGCCGGCGCCGGTGTCCGCCGTCCATGCCGGCAAGCCCGTAGGCCACGTTCTGCGCCACGCTCAGGTTCGGGAACAGCGCGTAGGACTGGAACACGACGCCGAAGCGCCGCTGTGCCGGAGGATCGTCCGTGATGTCGCGGTCGCCCAGCCAGACGCGACCGCTGCTGGGGGTTTCGATGCCGCACAGGATGCGCAGCAGCGTGGTCTTGCCGCAGCCCGAAGGCCCCAGCAGCGTGACGAACTCGCCCTGTTCGATGGCCAGGTCGACACCGTCGAGCACGGCCCGCGAGCCGAATCGTTTGCCGATGCCGCGGATGCCCAGCCAACCCGCTGCCCCCGCAGGTGGGGCGTTCGGCGCCGGATCGCTGGCAGCCGTGTGGCCCCCAGCCAAGCCCGGTGCCGTCTCAGGCGCCGGCACGGACGTCGCGGTCGGCGCGTGACCCAGCCTGTTCGGGGCCAGCATGGCGGGCGTGCCGGGCCGATACGGGCGCGTGCAGGTGTCTCAGCGCTTCTCGGCCTTGGCCTCGTAACGCCGACTCCACTCGGTCAGCACACGCTCGCGGTTCGCGGCGGCCCAGACAAAGTCGTTCTTGGCCAGGCGCTTTTCGATGTCGGCGGGCACGAACTCCAGTGGCTCGCCCACGCCAGGCAGTGCCACGATCGCGAAGTTGGCGGCGTACAGCTCGTTGGCCTTGCGCGAGACGGCCCAGTCGGCCAAGGTCTTGGCGGCGGCCACCTTCTTCGTCGTCTTCAGGATGGCGGTGGCCTCCATGTCCCAGCCCAGGCCTTCGCGCGGCAGCACGATGTCGATGGGCGCGCCGTCCTTCTTCGTCTTGTTGGCGCGGTACTCGAAGGACAGGCCCACGGCGAACTCGCCTGCGCCGGCCTGGCGGCAGGGCTTGCTGCCCGAATGTGTGTAGATGCCCATGTTCTGGTGCAGCGCATCCATGAAGGCCCAGCCCTTGTCCTCGCCCATCATCTGCAGCCAGGCGCTGACCATCAGGTAGCCGGTGCCCGACGACGCCGGGTGCGGCATCGTCAGCTGTCCCGCGTAGACGGGATTGGTCAGATCGGCCCAGGCCGCAGGCTTGGGCAGGCCCCTCTTCGTGGCCTCGACGGTGTTGAAGCAGATCGCCGACGACCACACGTCCATGCCCACCCAGGTGGGCTGGGCGCGGGGGTCGCGCATCGACGGTTTCACCTGGGCCAGGCCCTGCGGGGCATAGGGCATCAGCAGGCCTTCCTTGTCCAGCAGCATCAGCGACGTGGCGGCCAGGCCCCACACCACGTCGGCCTGCGGGTTGGCCTTCTCGGCCAGCAGCTTGGCGGTGACGATGCCCGTGCTGTCGCGCACGAACTTCAGGTCGATGCCTGGGTGGTCTTTCTCGAAGGCCGTCTCGTAGGCCTTGATCTGGTCGGATTCCAGCGCGCTGTAGACCAGCAACTCGGTGCGGCTCTGGGCGGCAGCGACCAGGGGCAGGGCGGCAAGCAGCACAATCGCGGCGCGGCGCAGGGCGGAAGTCTTGGGCATCGGGGGGGCTCCGTGGAGCGCGGCAGGCGCGCGTTGTCAACAACGCGACATGCTGGTGCGGCAACATGTCAAGACTGTGAACGACACCGCCGCTTCGATCGCCGAAGTCCTTGCCCTGTTGCGCACGGCTGGCGAACGCCGCTACGACGGTGAACCGGTCAGCCACCGCGAACACGCGTTGCAGTGCGCCACGCTCGCGCTGAACCAGGGCCAGCCTGCACCGCTGGTGGCTGCCTGCCTGCTGCATGACGTCGGCCACCTGCTGGCCACATCTGGTGCGCCAGATACGCCCACGCTGATCGGCCTGGACGACCGCCACGAGGTGCGCGGCCCGGCCTGGCTGGCGCCGCTGTTCCCGCCTGAGGTGCTGCACCCCATCCGCTGGCACGTCGATGCCAAGCGCTTCCTGGCTGCCACCGATCCGGCCTTCCTGCACGCGCTTTCGGCCGATTCCAGACGCAGCCTGGCGCTGCAAGGCGGGCCGATGGACGCGCCGGCGCGAGCCCGCTTCCTGGCACGCCCGCATGCCGAAGACGCCGTGCGCCTGCGCCGTCTGGACGACGCGGCCAAGCAGCTTGGCCTGCCGACGCGCCCGCTGGAGACGCTGGCCATCGTGCTGCAACGCTGCCTGCGCGGCGGCAACAGCGCCGTCCTGACCCTCAGGCAGCCGCGCGCGCCGCCCGGCGGCGCATCACGCCGAGAAGCAGCGCGCCGCCCAGGCCCGCGAGCAGGGCGCTGCCGGGTTCAGGGACAGGGCTGATGGTCACGCGGTAGGCCAGGAACATGCTGTCCAGGTTCTTGCCGTCGTTGTAAGCCGCGCCGGCATGGAAGCCGTCGGTGGTGGCGAAGTCGTTGTCGTTGGCCAGGAACATGAAGTAGTCGTCCGGGCGGTCCGGGTCCAGCGCCGGCAGCAGCACCAGACCTTCCCACTTTTCTGACAGGTTCTCGAAGCCATCCTGGATGCCGTTGGTGAGGCCAAACCGGTTGAGCTGGCTGCGGTCGTTGATGTCCAGCAGCATCGCCTTCGCAGCCGGCACGATGGCAGGATTGAGCACGCCGCCCGGCGCAATCTGGCCTTCAAAGCTGGCGCCGAGGATGTTGGTGGCGCTGCTGATGTCGATCACCTCGACCTGTCGGAGCAGCGAATTCTGCGTGCCGACCAGCCGCCCGTTGCTGTCGCGCGGCAGCATCAGGAACTGCGTCGACGACAGCGCAAAGATCTCGCTTTGTGCAGCCACCAGCGTGGCACCTGCTTGCTGGAACTTGGGCAACTGCACGGCATATTCGCCGCTCAGGCGGATCTCGTCGGGGCTGCTGATGTCGTAAGTGAAGACACGCGTGGTGTCGCGCGTGGCGGCGGCACTGGCCGTGTTGAGGTCCTGGCGCGCGGCGCTTTGCAGACCGACGAACAGCGTGCGCCCGTCAGGCGAAATGCTCAGGCCTTCAAAGCCCTGGTTGTTGCCCCTGCCGGCAATCGGGTTGACCGGGCTTGGCGCCGGCTGGCCAGCGCCAGGATTGTTGCTGCTGTAATCGGTCACGCCATTGCGCAGCGGCCGCACGGAGTTCGCCACTTCCAGGGCGCCGAGGAAGCGGCCGTCCGGGGCGAAACGGTAGATCGAAGGACCGTATTCGTCGCTGACCAGGCGCGAACCGTCGGCCAGCACGACCACGCCCTCTGCGTCCAGAGCCAGTCTGCCGTTGAAGGCCTGCGGCAGTTCAGGCAACAGCGTGGTGGCCGCGCGCGCACCGCCCGTGGCCACGCCGCCGGGCCCCGGGTCGAGCCCTGTGAAGAACTGGCTGCCGCCGCCGGGAAGGGTTTCGTACATCCGCGTGGACTGCGTCAGTGACAGACCGATCTGGTTCTGCCCCAGGCCGCTGGCACCGGCCGCAGCCGGCGTGAAGCTCATTTGCAGGGTGTTCAGCCGGGGCGCATAGTCGATAGTGCCGGCGATGTTGTAACCGCGGTCGGGCGCGGCCAGGAAGGTGCCGGTGTAGGTGTTGCCCACCCGCGTCCAGCTCGCCATGTCGGCCCACAGGCCGCTGATCGAACCAAAGGTCTCACCATGCTCGTCGCGCAGGTTGGCGGCGATGCGGCCGACACCGACCAGCTCCTGCACCGTGAATACGCTGCCGCCCAGCAACGTCTGGGCCTGGGTGGCGGTCGGCAGGCCGCAGCTGATGAGCGCGGCAAGCGCCAGGGTGGTGCGCAGCATGGGAATCCTCCGGTCGTTGTGGTGACCAAAATGCTGAGCGACGCTCATGACAGGGCTGTGTCGGCTGATCCACGTGTACTTCGACACCAGGATGGTCGGGAACTTCGAAGCGGCGAAGAGAAGTTCGGTCGATCCCTCTTCATCGCTGGGCGAGTTGACAGCGACCGCAGGCGTCAGCAGGACCACCCCTTCGGACTCACTGCGGGTCAAGCACGCCCAGACTTGTCGGCCAACGGCAGCCCGGCGGCCTGCCAGGTATCGATGCCGCCACGCAGATAGCGGGCGTTCAGGCCGGCTGCGCGCAGCCGCAAGGCGGTCGCGCGGCTGACTTCGTGTCCGTGGACGCAGTAAACGATGACCTCGCTTGCTGCAGGAACTTCACCGGCCCAGGTGGTCACTGCCGACGGGTCGCACCAGCGTGAGCCTGGGAGCACGACGCGCGCCTGCTCGAACACAGCGGCGCGGCGCACGTCCAGCACCAAGGCCTCGCCCACTTCGTCTTGTGCTGCGCCCCAGGGTTCGCTGGCGGCGTGCACAGCTTCCCGGTAGCGCACATAGACTTTGGCCCAGTCGATGCAGCGCAGGAATGCATCGACACCGGCGGTGGCCGCGAGGCCAGAGTCTGCGCCGTCGACGAGTTCGTGCAGGTCCAGCGCCAGCAGCGGCACACCGCCGCCGAGTGGGCAAGTGGGATCGGAAAGCCATCGGTTGACGAGCGATCCTCCGCACGGCAGGAACACCAGCAACATCCAGCCCGAGCCGCCGCCCTGGGCTTTGGCGCAGGCCGCGTATGCGTCGCGCCACCCTTGCCAGCTGCCGAAGTTGGCTTCCAGCGCCAGCTTGCACGCGGGCTCCATCGTCTGGCCGTCGCCGCCCTGGCTGCCGCGTTGCATTTCTTGCAGCAACTCCGGCGTCAGGCCGCTGGCCGCAGAGGGGTCGATGGGCAAAGCTTGAATCTGGGCGTCCATGGGCAGGTCCTTCAGCGCAGCTGTGGGGCCAGCAAAGTCACTGCCAGCCCCAGCGCCGCGCAGGCACCCAGCAGCGGCATCACGCCGACCTTGAAGCGGAACAGGGCCACGGCGGCAGCGGCAGTGATCGCGGCCGAGAGCAGGTCGAAACGCCCACCAAAACCCTGCGGCCACAGCACGTGGTGGGCGAAGAACATGGCCAGGTTCAGGATCACGCCGACGACGGCCGCCGTGATCGCCGACAGCGGTGCGGTGTAGCCCAGCTTGCCGTGTGTGGACTCGACCGCGGGGCCACCGGCCAGGATGAAAACGAAAGACGGCAGGAAGGTGAAGAAGGTCACCACCGTGGCCGCCAACGCACCGCCCAGAAACAGCGCGTCCGGGCCCAGCGCCTGCTTCAGCCAGCCGCCGACAAAGCCGACGAAGGCCACCACCATGATCAGCGGGCCCGGTGTGGTTTCGCCCAAGGCCAGGCCGTCGATCATTTGCGGGCCGCTGAGCCATTGGTGGCTCTCGACGGCACCTTGGTAGACATAGGGCAAGACGGCATAGGCGCCGCCAATGGTGAGCAGCGCTGCCTTGGTGAAGAACCAGCCCATCTGCGTCAAGGTGCCTTGCCAGCCGTTGCTGGCGACCAGCGCGGCCATGGCCAGCAACCACAGACCGACGCCGACAGCCAGCACCTGGACCAGACGGCGGCGCGAAAAACGCGCATGGGCCGGCGTGGGCGTGTGGTCATCGATCAGCGCCGGCCCATAACCTACTTCGGCGCTGCCATGTCCGCCACCCAACGCAAACACCTGCGGCCAGCGCCGCGCGCCGAAGTGGCCGATCAAGCCGGCCGCCAGCACGATGGCGGGGAAGGGGGTGTCGAAGGCGAAGATGGCGACAAAGGACGCCGCAGCGATGCCCCACATCCAGCGGTTTTTCAGCGCCCGCGTGCCGATGCGGTGCGCCGCATGCAGCACCAGTGCCGTGACCGCGGGCTTGATGCCGTAGAAGATGCCGGCCACCACCGGCAGGTCCCCGAAGCGCAGGTAGATCCACGACAGGCCCACCAGGATGAACAGCGACGGCAGCACAAACAGCGCGCCGGCCACGATGCCGCCCCAGGTTCGGTGCATCAGCCAGCCGATGTAGGTGGCCAGCTGTTGCGCCTCGGGGCCCGGCAGCAGCATGCAGTAGTTCAGCGCATGCAAAAACCGCTGCTCGCTGATCCAGCGGCGGCGCTCCACCAGCTCGGTGTGCATGATCGCGATCTGCCCGGCTGGCCCGCCGAAGCTGATGAAGCCCAGCTTGAGCCAGAAGCGCAAGGCTTCGGTGAAACTCACTGCTGCCGGTGCCTGCGGTTCGGTCACGTGGGTGTTCCTGTCGGGTTGGCATACAAGGCGTCGAACACGGCCGCCGCTGCGGCCAGCAGCGCATCGTCGTCGGCATGCAGCTCCCGCAGACCGCCCAGCACACTTTCCAGGCCCGCAGCTTCGGGCGCTGGGATGCCGCCGGCGTCCAGGTAGTGCACCGCGCTGGCGATGCGCTGCAGCTTCGTGTCGCTGTCCAGCTGGAAGCTGGTGAGCAAGACCTCGAAGGTGACCCGCGCTCCGACGTGCGTAAAACGTGCACCGTCGTAGTCGAAGCCCAGCGCACTCTTTGGGGCTGGCTTGATGACCGGATCGGCGAGCCACAGAAAGCGCGCTTCGCGGTCGATGAAGCGGCCGATCAACCAGGCGCAAGCCAGTCGGTCTACCCAGGGGCGTGCTCGCGTCGCCCAGCGTTTGCCCTGGAACTTGTGGACGTCGAGCAAGACGATGCCGTGGTCAGCCTGCGAACGCGGTTCGCCGCGCGAAAAGTGCGCGTCCAGCGCCTGGCGCAGCGCATCCAGTCCGGACTGCGCCTGATCGGCTGCGGCGCCGGGGTAGTAGTCGATGCGCAGCAACGCCTGCAGCGCATCGGCCACGGCACGCAGACGGCGTCGGGCTTCGGTCTCGGCCAGCGTGGCCAGGTTCGCCTGCAAGGCGGTGGCCGTCGCCTGCCACTGGCCGTAGGCGGGACTGCGGTCGAACAGAGCGATCAGTTCGTCGCGCTGGGTGGTGTCTCGTGGCTTCAAGGTCAGCACCATGGCCGTGCCACCGTGCTCACGCACCTCGGCCGCCAGCGGCTCGAACAAGTTCGCCTGGGCCGACGGCAGCAGGTAGGCGCCATCGCGCAAGGCGGCACAACCCAGGGCCTTGAGCGCACGCCAGACGCGCACCCGCACCGCGTTGGGCTGGGTGGGAAGCGTCAGGATCAAAATCGAAAGCATGAACTGAAGTGTATATAACAGCCTTAGTCATATATATGTCATGTTCGTCTGACCGTGACGCCATGCCGCCGGGTGCAGCTGCTTGGCCGGTCCCTTCAGTGCGAGCCGCGGATGTGGCGGTGCGGTGCGCCCTTGGCTGCAGTTGTTGCAGTGGCCGCTGCACTGTTCAGCCCGGTGAGGATGCCGCACGCCTGGGCCGCATGCGCCACGCCGCAGCGTGCGCGAAGCAGCTTCAGGTCTCTTTCCAGGGCGCGCAGTTCGCGGATGCGCTGCGCCACGTGGTCGATGTGCGCGTCCAGCAAGGCATCCACCTCGCCGCAGTCCTGTTGCGGCGCGTCCTTGAAGCGCAGCAAGGCACGGATCTCGTCCAGCGCCATGTCCAGGTTGCGGCAATGGCGGATGAAGGCCAGGCGTTCGGCGTGACTGCCGGTGTACTGGCGGTAGTTGTTGTCTGACCGCGCGGCCGCTGGCAGCAGGCCTTCGCGCTCGTAGTAGCGGATGGTTTCCACCGGGGTGCCGGTGGCTTGGGCAAGGGCACCGATGCGCATGCAGGTCTCGCTCTGAGAAGTAGAGCTTGACTCTACAGTGGCTTCAGGGTTTTCAATCGGTCGGTCCCTCATGAAACCTGCCGCCGTGAACCCCATTCGAGTGCCCCCTGCTGCCCCTGCCCCTGCCCCGGCTTGCGCCGCTGAGGCCTGCTGCGCGCCTGCCTTGACGCCTGTTGATGCGCCGCAGCGGCTGCAACGCCCGTCAAAAGCTGCGGGGCAGGCGTTCAAGGTGTCCACCATGGACTGTGCGGCGGAAGAGGGTGAGATTCGGCGTGCCTTGGAAGGTGTGGCCGGGGTCCGGTCGCTGCGCTTCAACCTGGGGCATCGCACCTTGACCCTGGATGCAGACCCTGCGGTGGTGGAGAAGGCCCTGGTGGCCATCCGCAAGAGCGGTTTCGATCCTCAGCGCATTGCGCACAGGCCTGCGGCATCAGGCGCGGCCGGCGCGGCTGCACAAGGTGCTCAAGGTGCACAAGGTGCACAAGGTGCACACGAGCATGGGCATGAACACGACCATGAACACGACCATGACCACGACCACGAACATGCACTCCCAGCCGACAACGGCCAACTCAAACGACTACGACTGGCCCTTGCATTGACCCTGGCCGTCGCGGCCGAAGGGCTGGGCTTCTTCGCGCCCGATACCCGCGTCTGGCAAGGTGCAGGGCTGACCTTGGCTGCCGCAGCCATCTGGGCTTCGGGCTTCGATGTCTACAAAAAGGGCCTGGTTTCGCTGCGCCACGGCCGGCTCAACATCAACGCGCTGATGACGGTGGCCGTGACCGGCGCGTTTGCCATCGGCCAGTGGCCCGAGGCGGCCATGGTGATGGCGCTGTACGCCATTGCCGAAGCCATCGAAGCCAAGGCCGTGGACCGCGCGCGCAACGCCATCAAGGGCCTGCTCGCCATGGCGCCCGAAGTGGCCGCGGTGCGCCAGCCCGATGGTGTTTGGCTCGAAACACCGGTGGCCCGCGTGCCGCTGCAGGCGGTGGTGCGGGTGCGCCCCGGCGAACGGGTGCCCATGGACGGCGTGGTGGCGGACGGCAATTCCACCGTCAACCAGGCGCCGGTCACGGGCGAGAGCATGCCGGTGGACAAGGCGGCGGGCGACCCGGTGTTTGCCGGCACCATCAACGAGACCGGCACCCTCGAGATCACCGTCGCCGCAGCGGCGTCGAACTCGACACTGGCCCGCATCATCCACGCCGTTGAAGAAGCGCAGGCGACCCGCGCACCCATGCAAGGCTTTGTCGACCGCTTTGCCGCGATCTACACACCGGGTGTGTTTGTGTTGGCGCTGGCCGTCGCCCTGCTCGGGCCCTGGACCTTCGACTGGACCTGGCTGCAGGCGGTCTACAAAGCGCTGGTGTTGCTGGTGATTGCTTGCCCGTGCGCACTGGTGATCTCGACGCCGGTCACCGTGGTCAGTGGCCTGGCGGCGGCGGCGCGACGCGGCATCCTCATCAAAGGGGGCGTGTACCTGGAAGGCGCGCGCAAGCTCAAGGCCATTGCGCTGGACAAGACCGGCACCATCACCGAAGGCAAGCCCAGGCTGGTCAGCTGGGAGCTGCTGGCCGCGGACCTGAATCGTGCACAACTCGAAGCGGTGGCTGCGGCGATGGCCGGCCAGTCGGACCACCCGGTCTCGCGGGCCATCTCGCAGGGTCTGGCGCAGGGTCTGGCGCATGGACAGGCGCATGGACAGGCGCAGGGCCCCACGGCGTTTGCATTGACAGTGGGCGACTTCAAGGCGCTGCCGGGTCGCGGCGTGCAATCACAGGTCGATGGCGTGACTTACGTGCTGGGCAATCACCGCCTGATGGAAGAGCGTGGCCAATGTTCACCTGCCATCGCAGCCCGGTTGAAGTTGCTGGAGGAGGCCGGCCGCACGGTCACGCTGCTGGCCTCGCCTGCCGGTGTGCTGGCGCTGTTTGCCGTGGCCGATACGATCAAACCTTCGTCGCGCGAGGCCGTGGCCGAACTCAAGGCCCTGGGCATCACGCCGGTGATGCTGACCGGTGACAACCAGGCCACGGCCAACGCCATCGCACACGAAGCCGGCATCGATGAGGCACGGGGCAACCTGCTGCCCGCCGACAAGTTGGCCGCCATCAAGGCCCTGCAGGCGGAACACGGCCCCACGGCCATGACCGGCGACGGCATCAACGACGCGCCTGCGCTGGCGCAGGCCGACATCGGCGTGGCCATGGGTGCTGCCGGCACCGACATTGCGATGGAAGCCGCCGACGTGGTGGTGATGAACGACGACCTGCGCCGCATCGCAGAAACGGTTCGCCTGTCGCGCGCCATGCATGCCGTGCTGTGGCAGAACATCAGCCTTGCGCTGGGCATCAAGGTCGTGTTCCTGGTGCTGGCGCTGTTTGGCAACGCCAGCATGTGGATGGCGGTGTTTGCCGACATGGGCGCCAGCCTGCTGGTGGTGGGCAACGGCCTGCGCTTGCTGAAGGCACGTGTGCAGCCGCGCTGAAGCGGGACCTTCATTTGGGCCAAGCCCACACCCGCCCGAGCCCCTGCGCATGCACTTTGCCCCAACCGACAATGCAGCATGAACACCGTGACTGACACACCGGGTCCCTTCCGCTGGACCCCCATGTTCCTGGCCTGGCTGACCGCCTTGCTGGCCACGGCAGGCGCGCTGTTCCTGGGTGAAGTGATGGGCCAGACACCGTGTGTCCTTTGCTGGTACCAGCGCATCGCGATGTTTCCGCTGGTGCTGGTTCTGGGCGTGGGCCTGCTTGACAGCGATGGCCGCAGCCGCCGCTACGCCTGGCCGCTGGCCGGCGCGGGCTGGGCCATCGCTGCTTATCACTGCCTGGCTTTCTGGGGCCTGGTGGTCGAGAGCCTGGTGCCTTGCGGCCAGGGCTCGTCGTGTGCCGACGCCGATGTGCAGGTGGCCGGCTGGCTGCCCATTCCGCTGTTGTCCTGGATGGCGTTCAGCGTCATCCTGGTGCTGATGGGCTTTGCAGGTAAAAAGGTGAAAGCGTGAACAAGCAGTGGCTGGTGTGGGCGACGGCGGCGGCCGTCGTGGTGGCCTTTGTGGCTGGGGTTGTGGTCTTCAGGGATCGTGGCAAACAAGAGGTCACACAGGCCGCACAGGCGAACAGTGAAGCCCTGGTGCGCGCGCATTCTCCGGTGTTCGGCAACCCGGCGGCACAGGTCACGCTGGTGGAGTTTTTCGACCCCGCCTGCGAGACCTGCCGGGCCTTCTATCCCCGCGTCAAGACGCTGGTCAACACCAGCTTTGGCCAGGTGCGGCTGGTGCTGCGTTATGCGCCCTTGCACCAGGGCTCTGACCGGGCAGTCAAGATCCTGGAAGCGGCCCGCCTTCAGGGCAAGTATTGGGAAGCCGTCGAAAGGGTGCTGGAGCAACAGGCGCGCTGGGCATCGCACCACCAGCCGCAGCCCGAACTGATCTGGGACTTGCTGGCCGACATCGGCCTGGACATGGCCAAGGCCCGGTCCGACGCCGACAGCCCCGCCATCGCGCAACTGCTGCAGCAAGACGTGGCCGACATGCAGGCTTTGAAGGTGACCCGCACGCCAGGCTTCTTTGTCAACGGCACGCCCTTGCGCGACTTTGGCGAGGCGCAGCTGAAAGCTCTGGTTGAGCAGGAGCTTCAGAAAACGAAAGCGGCGAAATGAGCACAGTCCTGGGCCTGCATCCCGGCGTGGCGGCTGCCCTGGGCGCGGCCTTGCTGTTTGGCGCCGGCACACCGCTGGCCAAGCTGCTGCTGGCCCAGACCAGCCCCTGGCTGCTTGCGGGCTTGTTGTACCTGGGCTCGGGGCTGGGGCTCAGCCTGTGGCGACTGGCCAGGCGAATGTTCGGGCGCAGGCAGCCGCGCGCACGCCTGGCGCCGGGTGAAGCGCCGTGGCTGGCGGGCGCGGTGCTGTCGGGTGGTGTGATCGGCCCGGTGCTGCTGATGTGGGGCCTGGCCGGCATGCCGGCATCAGGCGCGGCTTTGCTGTTGAATGCCGAAGCCGTGTTCACGGCCCTCATCGCATGGCTGGTGTTCAAGGAAAACGTGGACCGGCGCATCTTCATCGGCATGCTGGCCATCGTGGCCGGGGCCGTGGTTCTGAGCTGGCCGGGGCAAGCCACTGTCGGCGATGCGCTGCCGGCGCTGGCCGTGCTGGGTGCCTGCCTGGCCTGGGGCATCGACAACAACCTGACACGCAAGGTCTCGTTGGCCGATGCGGTGTGGCTGGCGTCGGTGAAGGGCCTGGCGGCGGGTGCCGTCAACCTGGTGCTGGCGCTGGCCCTGGGCGCCACCTGGCCGGCACTGCCGCTGGTGGGCGGTGCACTGGTGGTGGGCCTGGCGGCCTACGGTTTCAGCCTGGTTCTGTTTGTCGTGGCGCTGCGCCATCTGGGCACCGCGCGCACCGGTGCCTACTTCAGTGTGGCGCCGTTTTTTGGCGCGCTGGTGGCCGTGTCGGTCCTGGGTGAGGCGGTGACGCTGACGCTGCTGCTGGCCGGCGCCCTGATGGCGGTGGGCGTGTGGCTGCACCTCAGCGAACACCACCTGCACGAACACGATCACCTGCCGCTGGAACATGTTCACGTGCACGAACACGATGAACACCACCAGCACGGGCATGAGCCTGCCGATCCAGCAACGGCCGGCGCGGCACATACCCATCGGCACAGCCACACCCGCTTGCGGCACCGGCACGCTCACTTTCCCGACGCGCACCACCAGCACCCACACGACTGAACGCCGCGGCTGCTGGAAGCACAGTCAAGGGCGACAGCCGCAGCAGCAACTGCCGGTCCGAAATTCGCTTACCGCAGCCTGAGCGTCGAAGGACCCTCGGCAGCCACCACTTCGCCGATCTCAGCAGCGGCATCAAAGCCGTGGCGGCGGAACACGGCCAACACGTCGGCCACGGCCTGCGCGTCGCAGGTCACGAGCAGGCCACCGCTGGTCTGCGGGTCGGTCAACAGGGCCTGGTCGACATCGGCAAATCCTGACGGCAGGATCACGTCCTTGCCGTAGCCGGCCCAGTTGCGGCCGGATGCGCCGGTGACCATGCCTTGTGCCGCCAGTTCGCGAACACCGTGCAGCAAAGGCACACGGGCCCAGTCGATGACCACTTGTGCCTTGGCGCCGCGGGCCAGTTCCAGTGCGTGACCGGCCAGGCCGAAGCCGGTGACGTCGGTCAAGGCATGCACACCGTCCATCGCGGCCAGGTCGGGTCCGGGTGTGTTGAGTTTCGTGGTGGTGGCGATCATCTGCTGGTAGCCCTGGGCCGACAGCAGTTCTTTTTTCAGCGCTGCCGATAGCACACCCACGCCCAGCGGCTTGCCCAGCACCAGTCGGTCACCGGCCTTGGCATCGGAGTTGCGTTTGACCTTCTTGGGGTGCACCACGCCCAGCGCCACCAGGCCGTAGATGGCCTCGACCGAGTCGATGGTGTGGCCGCCGGCAATCGGAATGCCGGCTTCGCGACACACCGATTCGCCACCTTCCAGGATCTTGCCAATGACGTCGGTGGACAGCACGTTGATGGGCATGCCCACCAGAGCCAACGCCAGGATGGGTTTGCCGCCCATGGCGTACACGTCCGAGATGGCGTTGGTGGCGGCGATGCGGCCAAAGTCGTAGGGGTCGTCGACGATGGGCATGAAGAAGTCGGTGGTGGCGATGAGCGCGATGTCGTCGGTCAACTGGTACACCGCCGCATCGTCGGCTGTCTCAATGCCCACCAGCAGCTGCGGCGGCACCGGCAATCGGTTGGTGTTCTTGAGGATCTCGCTCAGCAGGCCGGGTGCGATCTTGCAGCCGCAACCGCCGCCGTGTGACAGCGAGGTCAGGCGGGGCGACGGGGTGCCGGACAGCGGCGTGGGCAGGGGTGCGTTCATGAATCGGTCTCCAGCAGGTCTGCCAACAGGGTCAGCAGGGTTGCGCGTTCGCGCGCGGGTTCGAACAGGGGCGAGCGTGCCTGGCATTGTTGGCTCAGAGCCTGGAGTATCGGCGGCTCGTCGCGGCAGCGCTGCAGCAGCTGGCTCAGACCCTTGGCGTCACCGGGTTCAAAGTAGCCGCCGTAGTCGACCCCCAGCATGCCCACATTGCCGGCAATTCGGCTGGCCAGCACGGGGGTGCCGCTGCGCACCGCCTCCATCACGACATGGGCGCCGCCTTCCATGCGGCTGGGGTGCACCAGCACATGCGCACGCTGGATGCGTTGGCGCGTGGCGGCGTGGGGCAGGGCGCCCAGCCAACGGTACTGTGGGCAGTTGCGCTGCACCGCCTGCGCCGCACGGCCCAGCTCAGGGTCCAGGGGCGCGCCGATGTGGTCCAGCCAGATGTCGGGCCGCTGCTGCAGCAGTCTGGCCGCATCAAAGTAGGTCTGCGGTGATTTTTCCTCGCGCAGGTGGCCCACCATCAACGCCCGCAGGTGGCGCTGTGTTTTGGGCCAGGGCGCAAGCGCCGGCGTGGACTGGAAGCAGGACACCGTCTTGCTGCGGTGCTGCGCCGGCAAGTCCAGGACGGCGCGCTCGTGCAGCACGATGAGGCGGTTCGCTGCATCCAGCGAATGCTGCGCATCGGCGTCGTTGTGGATGTCGCGGTACAGGTCGGTGCCGGTCAGCACCACCACCAGTGGCTGGCCTGGCCGCTGCCGTGCCCAGCGGGCGATCGAGTCGGCCGAGCGCCGGGCGTGCAGCGCCACCATCACCGCAGCCGGGTCACCCGCCTGGCCCTGCCAGCGGTCCACCAGTTGCACTCGATAATCGTGGGCCAGCATGCGGGCCCAACGTTGGGCCGTTTGCCAGTTGCCGTTGTTGGCCTCAGCCAGCGCGGGGGTCACGATGCAAACATGGGGGCGAGACATGGCCGCGGTTATACCGGGCAAGGGCACAGCACACGCTGCACAGGCCATGCGCCAGGCCATGCGCCAGGCCGATGCAAGCCGCCTGGAGGTTGCCTTGGGTCAGGGGCGCGACCAGTTGCTGGCGCTTTTCGAAGGGTTCGAGAGGGCGCTCGGGCCCGACGGTCTGCACATCGCCTACGACCCGGTGCTGAACTTGCCGCTGTGGGAACTGGGCCACATCGGCTGGTTCGAAGAGTTCTGGCTGGCGCGCAACGCGGCGCGTGGCCGCGGTGCAGCCTGTGACCCGCAAGGCCCACGCAGCGCATCGGTGCTGCCGGGTGCCGACGCGCTGTACGACTCGTCGAACGTGCCACACACCCAGCGCTGGCAGCTGGCGCTGCCCGACGCCGCGGCCACGCGACGCTACCTGGGCGCCGTGCGGGCCCGCACGCTGGAGCTGTTGCGCCACTGCGGGTCCAGCGACGACGAGTTGTACTTTTTCCGTCTGGTGCTGTTCCATGAAGACATGCACCGCGAGGCCTGGCAGTTCATGGCGCAACAGCTGGGTGTTTCGCTGGACGCGGGCAGGGTGCCGCACGGGCCGCAGATGTCGGATGTGCAAGGCCAGTGGCTGGTTCCGGCAGCTGAGTTGCAGTTGGGCTCGACGGGCCCTGGTTTTGCCTTCGACAACGAATTGGCCGCCGAACGGCAGCACGTGCCCAGCTTCACGATCGATCGCGCGCCCGTGAGCTGGGCGCGTTACCTGCCCTTTGTGCAGGCCGGCGGTTATGTCGAATCGCGATGGTGGTCGCCGGATGGTTGGCGCTGGCGTGAACAACAGGCTGCAGCCCATCCGCGCCATCTGCGCCATCTTCGCCATCCGCGCCATCTTCGCCATCCGCGCCAGGCGGGCGGCAGCTGGCAACAGCACCGCTTCGGCCACTGGCTGCCGCTGGACGAAGCCGCGCCGGCCGTGCACCTGACCGCCTTCGAAGCCCAGGCCTGGTGCCGCTGGGCGCAGCGCCGCCTGCCTACCGAAGTCGAATGGGAACTGGCGGCTACCTGCGCGCCGCTACAGGGCGAAGCCTTTGAATGGGGCCAGGTCTGGGAGTGGACCGCATCCCCGTTCGCGGCTTACCCGGGCTTTGTGCCGCATCCGTACCGCGACTACTCACAGCCCTGGTTCGATGGCCGTCCGGTGCTGCGCGGCGCGTCGTTCGCAACCGCAGCGCACATGAAACACCCGCGCTTCCGCAACTTTTTCAGTGCCGACCGCAACGACGTGTTTGCGGGCTTCCGGTCTTGCGCGCTGGCGTGACCGGGGCGTGATCCGGGCTGCTGCGTGCTGCAGGCTGCGGCGCCGGGTCTTTGCGTTCCAGGGTTTAATCCCAGGGTCTGCCACCAATTGCCCCGCCATGAACCAGCTGTATCGACGCTTGCCGTCGCCGTGCTGCCCCGATCAACGGCCGCTTGCTGCGAGTCGCACCGCGTGAACGTCGAACTGCAGCGTGTGCATGCACGGCACGCGGGCGCCTCAGCCCGCGGCCCGGTGGTGTTGAGCGAGCTGAGCCTGAGCCTTCAGGCGGGCGAACAAGCGGCGGTGATCGGGCCTTCGGGGGCCGGCAAGACCACCTTGCTCAATGTGGTCGCTGCGGCTTTGAAACCCGTGGCCGGCACCTTGTTGCTTGGCGGCCAGGACCCCTGGGCGCAGAGTGTGCGAGCTTTGCAGCGGCAACGCGGCCGCCTCTTTCTGGCGCCGCAGACGCCGCCCTTGCCACCGCGCCAGCGGGTGGTGACGGCCGTGCTGGCGGGCCGCCTGCCGGCCTGGAGCCTGGCCACCAGCCTGCGATCGCTGTTTTATCCCACTGACATCGCCGGCGCCCACACGGCGCTGGAGTCATTTGACCTGGCCGACAAGCTGTTTGCACGTGTGGACCGGCTCTCCGGTGGCGAGCGCCAGCGTGTGGGCCTGGCGCGTGCGCTGGTCTCGCCGGCCACGCTGTGGCTCATCGACGAACCGCTGTCGGCACTGGACCCGACACGCGCCGAGCAGGCCATCGCCGCTTTGCTGCGCCTGGCGCGTGAACGCGGTGTCACGCTGCTGACCACGATGCACCAGGTGGACACGGCGCTGGCGCACTTTCCGCGCATCGTGGGCTTGCGTCAGGGCGCGCTTGCCTTCGACCTGCCTGCAGCGCAGGTCACCCCAGAGCATCTGGCGCGTTTGTACGAGCAGCATGAAGACGAGCTGCGCGGTCCGGGTCCCGACACGCCGCAGCCGCCGGTGCAGGGGCCGCAACCGGCGGTCATGCACTGCCGGTGAGGCGCAGCCCATGAGTTCGCAAGACACCCGCAGCACGGCCATTCGGGCCCCGCAGCGCGACCCGGCGTGGATGGCGCGTGTGTTCTGGTCCGGCGCGGCCTTGGCGCTGCTGTGGCCGCTTTTTGTGGCCACAGAATTCCGCCCCTGGGTCTTGTTCGACGCCGCCAGTCGCGGCCCGACACTGGCCTTTCTGGCCTCGTTCTTTCCGCCGGCCTTTGGCGCTGACTTCTTGCTGCTGGTGGCGCGCGAAACCTGGCGCACCGTGGCCGTGGCCACTGCAGGCATCACGCTGGCGCTGGTGGTGGCTGTGCCGGCCACTCTGTTGTCGACACGGGCGCTGTCGATCTCGGCTTTGTCGGGCCGCATGGCGCCGGTGCCGGCGGCGCTGCGACAGCTGTTGCGCTGGATGTTGATCGTGCTGCGCAGCATCCCTGAACTGGTGTGGGCGCTGATCTTCGTGCGCGTGGTGGGCCTGGGGCCTACAGCAGGTGTGCTGGCCATTGCGCTGACTTATGGCGGCATGCTAGGCAAGGTGTATGGCGAGATTCTGGAAAGTGGCGAAGAGCACGCCACACGCAGCTTGCTGGCCAATGGCAGCGGCCGGCTGCAGGCCTTTTGTTATGCGCTGCTGCCGCAAAACGCAACTGAATTGACGTCCTACACCGTGTACCGCTGGGAATGTGCGATTCGCTCGTCGGTGGTGCTGGGTTTTGTCGGCGCCGGCGGTCTGGGCCAGGAGCTGGACAACTCGACCAAGATGTTTGCCGGCGGCGAAGTGGCCACCATCCTGCTGGTGTTCATCGCGCTGGTGGCGCTGGCCGATCGCATCAGCGCATCGTTGCGGCGGGGTTTGGGATGAAGACGCAGCCCGCTGCCAACTTGCCGTACAAGCTGCCGCCGCCGCTGTTTGATGCGCGCTGCAAGGCCTGCTGGTTCGGCGGGGGTCTGCTGCTGTTGGTGGTGGCCAGCTTCTGGAGCCTGGACCTGCAGTGGTCCGCTTTTTTTTCGCTCGAAGCCGCGGCCAGCATGGCGCGTTTTGCCGGCGAGTTTTTTCCGCCCGATCTGTCGGCAGCGTTTGTGCGCAAAGTGCTCACCGGTGCCGTGGAAACGCTGGCCATGTCGGCCCTGGGCACGCTGCTGGCCGCGATGGCCGGTGTGTGGCTTGCGTTGCCGGCCAGCCGCACGCACGCCGGCGACCGGGCCTGGGCGCGGGCACCCACGCGCCTGCTGCTGAATGCGTTGCGCGCCATCCCTGAACTGGTGTGGGCCGCGCTGTTGTTGATCTCTGCTGGCCTGGGCCCTCTGGCCGGCACCTTGGCCCTGGCGCTGCACACCACCGGCGTGCTGGGCCGGCTGTTTGCCGAAGCGGTGGAAAACGCACCACCCGGCCCCGCCTTTGCGCTGCGCGCACAGGGGGTCGGCGCTGTCCGTGTGTTTTTGTACGCCACACTGCCGCAGGTGCTGCCGCAGTTGATGTCCTACACCCTGTACCGCTGGGAAAACAACATCCGCGCCGCAGCCATCCTGGGCGTGGTGGGCGCCGGCGGGCTGGGCCAGCTGCTGGCCTTTCACATGGGGCTGTTCCAGATGGGCAAGACCGCCACGGTGCTGGCGGCCATGCTCTTTCTGGTGGCGCTGGTGGACGCCATCAGCTATGCGACCCGGCGTGTCATGACGCGGTGAAGCACTGAAGCTTCACCAGTTCCTGCGTTTCGCAGTCGCCACAAGGCGCGCTGCCTGACTTGACGCTTGATCCAGAAAACAGGCCCGGCAGAAACGGCCGGGCCTGGTCTGGACGGAAGCAGAAGCGACCTACCGCGAAGCAGCAGACGCTGCGGCCGTGGCCGCAGCAGCAACTGCTTCACTGGCCGCCGACCCGGCCGGTGCAAGTACAACGGGTGCCGCCGCGGGTGCCGCCGCGGGTGCCGCCGCGGGTGTCGCCATCGGTGCCGTGGTCGGCAGTGCACCATGCGCAGGGGCCTGGGTGGCCGCCGGCATCGGCAGCAGTGGCACGATCAGCAGCGCCACGATGTTGATGATCTTGATCAGCGGATTGACGGCGGGGCCGGCAGTGTCCTTGTAAGGGTCGCCCACGGTGTCGCCGGTAACGGCCGACTTGTGTGCTTCGCCGCCCTTTTTGTGCAACACGCCGTTGCTGTCGGTGAAACCTTCTTCGATCAGCTTCTTGGCGTTGTCCCAGGCGCCGCCGCCGGTGCACATGCTGATGGCCACGAAGAGGCCGGTCACGATGGTGCCCATCAACAGACCACCCAGAGCCGCAGGCCCCAGCAGCATGCCCACCAGCACCGGTGCCACCACCGGCAGCAGGCTGGGCACGATCATTTCCTTGATGGCCGCCGTGGTCAGCATGTCCACCGCCGCGCTGTAGTCGGGCTTGCGCTTGCCGGCCATGATGGCGCCGTCGGCAAACTGCTTGCGCACTTCGACCACCACCGCGCCCGCCGCGCGACCCACGGCTTCCATGGCCATGGCACCGAACAGGAAGGGAATGAGGCCGCCGATGAACAGGCCCACGATCACTTCGTGGTTGCTCAGGTCAAAGGTCACCAACATGCCACGCGCGGACAGCGAGTGGGTGTAGTCGGCAAACAGCACCAGCGCAGCCAGGCCAGCAGAACCGATGGCGTAGCCTTTGGTCACGGCCTTGGTGGTGTTGCCCACGGCGTCCAGCGGGTCGGTGACGTCGCGCACGCTGCTGGGCAGTTCGGCCATCTCGGCAATGCCACCGGCGTTGTCGGTGATGGGGCCGTAGGCGTCCAGTGCCACCACGATGCCGGCCATGCTGAGCATGGCCGTGGCGGCCACGGCGATGCCGTACAGACCGCCCAGCGAAAAGGCGGCGTAGATGGCGGCGCAGATCAGCAGCACCGGGTAGGCGGTGGACCGCATGCTCACGCCCAGCCCGGCGATGATGTTGGTGCCGTGGCCGGTGGTCGAAGCTTGTGCGATGTGCTTGACGGGGCTGTACTGCGTGCCGGTGTAGAACTCCGTGATCCACACCAGCGCGGCGGTCAGCGCCAGGCCCACGAAGCAGGCGCCCCACAGCGCCAGGGCGCTGGCGGTCTTGCCGCCGACCAGGGCCACCGGCTCGGGGAAGATCGCCGCGGTGACGAAGTAAAACGCCACCAGGCTCAGCGCACCGGCCACGGCCAGGCCACGGTAAAGCGCCGGCATGACGTTGATCATGCCGGGGCTGGCCTTGACGAAATAACAGCCGATGATCGAAGCGATGATCGACACACCGCCCAGCACCAGCGGGTAGATCACGCCGGCCATGGGCGCGCTGGTCAGCATGATGGCGCCCAGCGCCATGGTGGCGATCAGCGTCACCGCGTAGGTCTCGAACAGGTCGGCGGCCATGCCGGCACAGTCGCCCACGTTGTCGCCCACGTTGTCGGCAATCACGGCCGGGTTGCGCGGATCGTCTTCCGGAATGCCGGCTTCCACCTTGCCCACCAGGTCTGCGCCCACGTCCGCGCCCTTGGTGAAGATGCCACCGCCCAGACGGGCAAAGATCGAGATCAGCGACGAGCCGAAGGCCAACCCGAGCATGGGCTTGAGCACCTGAGACAGCGTGGTGTCGCCGGTGGGCATCACGGCGCCCGTGGTCCACCAGAAAAACAGCACCACGCCGATGAGCCCCAGGCCCACCACCAACATGCCGGTGATGGCGCCGCCCTTGAACGCCACGTCCAGCGCCGGGCCAATGCCGCGCGTGGCAGCTTGCGCCGTGCGCACGTTGGCGCGCACCGAGATGTTCATGCCGATGAAGCCGCAGGCACCCGACAGCACCGCGCCCAGCACAAAGCCGATGGCAGTCTTGTTGTCCAGGAAGACGAAGATCAGCACGGCCAGAATCACGCCCACGATGGCAATCGTGCGGTACTGGCGCGCCAGGTAGGCCGCTGCGCCCTGTTGGATGGCGCCAGAAATTTCCTGCATGCGCGCGTTGCCTGCATCTTGCGCCAGGATCCAGCTTCGTTGCACGAAGCCATAGATGACGGCCGCCAGGCCGCATGCCAGCGCTATATAAAGCGCCATGGTGGTGGACATGAAAGGAGCTCCTTCCTCGATCGGGTGTTTTGGTTGATTTCGAGCGCCCAGTCCAAAGCGGACCGGGGGCCAGTCACTGCGCGGGCGATGCTACGGGATGGCCCGACAAGGCCGGCATGGGGTTTGCCTGCGGGTGCTGCACTGCGTCAGGCCGCTGACAGGTGGCCCTCTAGAATCCGCAGCAACCCCCATTTGAGTACCCCATGAGCCTTCACAACGTGACCCCGGGCGCCAAGGCGCCGGATGAGTTCAACGTCATCATCGAAATTCCGATGAACGCCGACCCCATCAAGTACGAGGTCGACCACGATACGGGTGCCTTGTTTGTCGACCGCTTCATGAGCACGGCGATGCACTACCCGTGCAACTACGGTTACATCCCCAACACCCTGGCCGACGATGGCGACCCGGTGGACGTGCTGGTGATCACGCCGGTGCCGCTGATTCCGGGCGTGGTGGTCACCTGCAGGCCGCTGGGCGTGCTGAAGATGGACGACGAGGCCGGGGGCGACAACAAACTGCTGGCCGTGCCCATCGACAAGATACTGTCGATCTACACCCACTGGCAAAAGCCGGAGGATCTGAACCCGCTTCGCCTGAAGACCATTCAGCACTTCTTTGAACACTACAAGGACCTGGAAGTGGGCAAGTGGGTCAAGGTGCTGGGCTGGGCAGGCGTCGATGCCGCACGTGACGAAGTGGTGGCCGGCATGGCCAACTTCGACAAAACGCATCCGGGATGAGCGCTTGTCGGCCGGTGGCGTCAGCCGGCCTTGAAAGGATTGCGTTCGCGCAGTTCGTCAACGTACTGCCCGATGCCTTCGCCTTCGGCAGCCAGAAAGTCGCTGACAGCCGACGCGAACCGGGGGTCGCGCAGCCAGTGCGCTGATTGGGTCTTGACGGGCAGCAGGCCGCGCGCCATCTTGTGTTCACCCTGTGCGCCGCCTTCGAAGCGCAGGTAGCCACTGGACAGGCACCAGGCCAGCGGCTGGTAGTAGCAGGCTTCAAAGTGCAGGCAGGGCAGGGGTGTGGTGCAGCCCCAATAGCGTCCCCAGGCCACACGGCGCTGCGGGTCGATGGCGATCAGTGAAGTGGCCACCGGTTCACCGTCTTGGTGCGCCACGAACATCAGCCAGTTCGTTGGCATGGTCTCGGCCATGCGGGTGAAGAAGTCGCGCGTGAGGTAGGGCGTGCTGTGGTGCGCCTGGTAGGTGAGCGTGTAGCAGCGGTAGAAGAAGTCCCACTCGCGCTCTTCGATGGCTTTGCCTTCATGCACCGTGAAGCTCACGCCTTGATCGACCACCTTGCGGCGCTCTTGCTGGATTTTCTTGCGCTTGTCGCGTTGCAGGCGCGACAACAGGTCCGTGAAGTCGGACAAGGGCCTTTCGCTGTCCTGGGTCCAGTGGAACTGCACACCTTCACGCATCATCCAGCCCGCCTGCTGCAGCGCCTGGGCATCGACGGGGTCGAGGAACAGCGCGTGCGCCGATGACAGGTGGTCTTCAAGGGCCAGTTGGCCCATCGCCGCCACCAACTGCTGGCGTGCGCCCCCCGAACAGGCCAGCAGACGTGAACCCGGCACGGGCGTGAAAGGCACGGCGTTCAGCAGCTTGGGGTAGTAGCGCAGGCCGTGCCGGCGGTAGGCGTCGGCCCAGGCCCAGTCGAAGACGTACTCGCCGTAGGAATGACTCTTCAGGTAATTGGCGCAAGCCGCCTGCAACACGCCACCTGCGTGCACGGTGATGAATCGCGGCGCCCAGCCGGTGCTGGCCACGGCACTGCCGGACGCATGCAGCGCCAGCAGGTATTCGTGCTGCATGAAGGGGGTGGGCTGGGCTTGTGAGCTGAGCAGATCGTTCCACGCCTTTGCGTCCAGCGCGGTCGGGTCGTCAAGGACCTCGATGACATAATCGGCGGCAGTGAATTCTTGGTGCTGCGTCATTCGCAATCCGGCTCAATGAAAGTGGCGCTTGCACAGATCAACCCCGTGGTCGGGGACCTGCCGGGCAATGCCCGACTGATCGCACAAGCCGCACGCCAGGCGCATGCCCAAGGGGCACAGCTGGTGGTGTCGCCCGAGTTGTCGATCAGCGGCTACCCGCCCGAAGACTTGCTGCTGCGGCCCGCCTTCATGGCGGCTTGCGAAGAGCAACTGCAGCTGCTGGCCCGTGAACTGTCCGACTGCGATGGTTTGCACGTGGTGGTTGGCCATCCGCATCAGTTCGGGGGGCAGGGGGATGTTAGGTCCAAGTCCATGGCGGTGCAGCGGCGCTTCAATGCCGCGTCGGTCTTGCACGGCGGCCGTGTCACAGGCACCTACTGCAAGCGCGAGCTGCCCAACTACCAGGTCTTCGACGAACGACGTTACTTCGTGTCGGGACGCGACGCCGGCCTGGGCCCATTGGTGTTCGACGCTGGGGGCGTGCGTGTCGGTCTGCTGATCTGCGAAGACGCCTGGTTCGACGAACCGGCTCGGTCCGCCTGCGATGCGGGGGCAGAGTTGTTGTGTGTGCTGAACGCTTCGCCCTTTCACCTGGACAAGGCTGGTGAACGCGAAGACCGCATGGCCGAGCGCGCCCGCGCGGTGAACCGGCCGCTGGTCTACTCGCACCTGGTGGGCGGGCAGGACGAAGTGGTGTTCGATGGCGCGTCGTTTGCGGTTGATGCTCAGGGCACGGTCTGCGCCCGCGCGTCGGCCTTCGAGCCCGCCTTGCTGATGCTGGAACTGGACGCCGCAGGCACTCCGCGCGGTGACATCGCCGCCGTGCCCGAGATGCACGCCCAGGCCTGGGCGGCGCTGGTCACCGGCGTGCGCGACTACCTGGGGAAAAACGGCTTCCCGGGCGCCATCATCGGCCTGTCGGGCGGCATCGACTCCGCATTGGTGCTGGCCGTGGCTGTGGACGCCCTGGGTGCCGACAGGGTGCGCACCGTGATGATGCCCTCGCGCTACACCGCTGACATCAGCTGGATGGACGCACGCGACATGGCCCGGCGCCTGGGTGTGCGCTACGACGAGATCGCCATCGCGCCGATGTTCGACGCCTTCCGCCAGTCGCTGGCGCCGCAGTTCGTGGGCCGCGCCGAAGACACGACCGAAGAAAACCTGCAGGCGCGCATCCGCGGCACGCTGCTGATGGCGCTGTCCAACAAGACCGGCGACATCGTGCTGACCACCGGCAACAAGAGCGAGATGGCCACCGGCTACTGCACGCTCTACGGCGACATGGCCGGTGGCTTTGCGGTCATCAAGGATGTGGCCAAGACCCTGGTCTACGCCTTGGCTGAGTGGAAGAATCGACAGCCCGTGCAACGCGCCGACGGCACCATCGGGCCGGTGATTCCAGAGCGCATCATCACGCGACCGCCTTCGGCCGAACTGCGGCCCGACCAGACCGACCAGGACAGCCTGCCACCCTACGAAGTGCTGGACGCCATCTTGTCGCGTTACATGGAAGACGACCAGAGTATCGAGAGCCTCGTGGCCGCCGGGTTCGACCGCACCGTGGTGGAGCGTGTGACGCGCCTCATCAAGCTCAACGAATACAAGCGCCGGCAGGCGCCGGTGGGCATCCGCATCACCCACCGCGCCTTCGGGCGCGACTGGCGCTATCCCATCACCTCCAGGTTCCGTGCTTAAATCAACGCAAGCGCGATCAGCCCGCTGATCCACACCCTCATTCCCCGCCTGGAGCACGCCATGAAGCAGATCACCGCCGTCATCAAGCCCTTCAAGCTGGAAGAAGTCCGTGAAGCCCTGGGCGACGTGGGTGTGTCGGGCCTCACGGTGACCGAGGTCAAAGGTTTTGGCCGTCAGAAGGGCCACACCGAGTTGTACCGAGGCGCTGAATACGTCGTCGACTTCCTGCCCAAGGTCAAGGTCGAGGTGGTGGTGAAAGACGCCGATGTGGACCGCTGCATCGAAGCCATCGTGAAGGCGGCCAAGACGGGAAAGATCGGTGACGGCAAGATCTTCGTCACGTCAGTCGAACAGGTGGTGCGTATTCGCACTGGCGAGACTGACGAAGCTGCGGTCTGACCTCCGCCGCCTTCTGACGCAAGCGCCGTCAAACCCGGCATCAAACCCGGGATCAAACGCGCGAGTAGTCGTCCTTGTCGTAGGCCAGTCCTGCCAGGGCAGCCATCTCGTCGAGCAGCGCCACCGGGTCGGCGCTGACCCGCACCGAAGCCAACTGCTGCGCTGACAGAAAACCTTCGCTCACGCAGTGCTGCATGAAACGCAGCAGGTTGTCGTAGTAGCCCTCGACGTTGAGCAGGCCGATGGGCTGGTCGTGGTACCCCAACTGGCGCCAGGTCCAGACCTCGAACAGCTCTTCGAGTGTGCCGATGCCGCCCGGCATCGCGATGAAGGCCTGTGATCGCTCGGCCATCATCTGCTTGCGGATGTGCATGGTGGGCACCACGTGCAGTTCGTGCAGGCCCAGGTGACCCACTTCCAGCTTCTTCAGGCTTTCTGGAATGACCCCCACCACGCGGCCGCCTGCAGACAAGGTGGCATCGGCCACCTCACCCATCAGCCCGACCTTGCCCCCGCCGTAGACCAGCTGCCAGCTGCGGCTGCCAATCGCCCGCCCCAGGGTGCGGGCGGCTTCGGTATAGGTGGCGCGAGCGCCGTGTTTGGAGCCGCAGTAGACGGCGATGCTGAATGCGGAAGCCAAGATGTTCATCTCCTGCGCGGCGGCGGTCTCCAGGTGACCAGGCGCGTGCCACACGCCGCGTCGTGCCAGTATTGCCGATCGGGATGAAATCGCGTCAGCGCCGCGTAACCCAGCACGCCAGCCAGCACCGCAGTAAAGGCTGGCCACCCGCCCTTCAATCCCGCCAGGTGCACACCAGCCAGCGCGGGCAGGAACCAGATCCAGGCCACCAGGTAGCGGCAGGCCGCGCGTGCCCGTGACACTGGTTGGCCGCTGACGGTGACCAGTCGGATCTCCCATGTCAGCATGGCCAGCGTCTGTCCGCTGCGCGACCAGAAGTGCACACAATAAGCGCCCAGTACGAGGAAGAACCACACGCCCAGCACCGCTGGGCTCAGCAGTCCCGGGTGCTGCCGGGTCAGGAATGCCACCAGCAGTGCCGGCAGGATCACCAGCCCGACGATCACGCCGAAGAGCAGCACGCCTTCGTACAGGAAGCAGCCCAGTCGGCGGCCCAGGCCGGGCGTGCCCGGCACCCCGTCCATTGCGTCACCCGGAATCACTGCGGATCGGCTTGGGGGTTGGACGCGGACGCGGATGGCCGCCTGGCCGCTTCTTTGGAAGCGGGGGGCGGTCTCGCGGCCGCACCCTGTGGGCCCCGTTTGGGCAGCAGCGTGGCCTGATCGACAAAACCGGGCGTGGCCACGATCTTGGGCAGACCGGCCTGGTTGTGTGCTGGCGGCAGGCCGCGCGCGGTCATGGGCGTGGTAGTCGCGCCAGGGCGCGCCTGCTGTGACGTGGCGGTGACGGCGCGTGCCCGCGGCGCGGCCGTGGTCTGCACCAGATTTTTCTTGCCGACAGTGGCGTCTGCAGCCGGGTCCATGCCAGTGTCGACTGCCGCCGAAGTGGCCGCCGGCCGAGCCTGCAGGCCCAGGGCGCGGCGCTCGCCTTCGGGCAGGGCCTGGTAGGCCTGCCACTTGGCGCGGCGCTCCGCGGGTGACACCTGCTTGGCTTCCTGGAACTGCAAACGGGCACGGCTGCGCTCGGCAGGTGTCATGCGCGACCAGTCGGACATGCGGGCCTGCAGGCGTGAGCGCTCGTCTGGCGGCATCGTGGCGTAGCGGTCGGCCACTTTCATCCACTTGTCGCGCCTTGCGGGATCGATCTGGCCCCAATCGCGTTCCAGCGGCGCCAAAACCTGCTTCTGAGCCGGTGTGAGCTCGGCCCAGGCGGCATTCGGCTCAGGCGACACGGCGTATGCCCCGCTCGCCAGCACCAGGCTTGCAACCAATGCCAGCGTTTTAAGGCGCATGCCCAAGCCGGTGCGGAAGGCCGGGTTCACGGGCCTGGCGCGTTGCGCAGGTACTCGGCAAAGCCGGGGTCGGTGTACGCCGCAGGCGGCAGGTCGTCGGCCAGCAGTTGAGCGTCGATCTCGGCAGCAGACTGCACTTGTTCGCTGCTGACCCACTGGTCAATGAACACCAGGCCGCCCACCAAGACCAGCAGGGGCAGGGCTGACGCGGCTTGCAGCCAACCCATGGGGTGGGCGGCCAGCGTGGCTGCGCGGCCGCCGTTGGCGATGACCACAGCGCCTGACGAAGTTTGCAACCGGGCATGGCGGGCGCGGCCCAGGGCCTGCTCGCGGGCAAAACGAAGGCGTTCGGAAACGTCGTGCGGCAGTCGCTCGGCGTGGCTGGTGAGCAGGCCGGCCACGCGCGCGGCCAAGCGCGCTTCCAGCGACGCAGCAGGTGTTTGTTGGCTTCTCATGGCGTGATTCCCTTGGATCGCAGTGCCTTGGCCAACGCATGAACGGCTCGAGAGCAGTGTGTCTTGACACTGCCCTGTGAGCATCCCATGACTGTCGCGGTCTCGGCCACGTCAAACTCCTCCCAGTAACGCAGAAGAAACGCTTCTCGTTGACGTGCAGGCAATTCGGCAACTTCTGCATCAATGCGTTGCAGGATTTGTGCCCTGGACACCGCGTCCGCTGCACTTTCGGTGCCCATGGTGTCTTCCAGCGCGTGCAGAGTTTCGAGCAGGTCGAATTCTTCGTCGCCACCGGATTTGTCGAACTCCGAGAGGTTCGTCACGATAGCGCTTCGCACCTTCTCGCGCCGGAACCAGTCCATCGTGGCGTTGGACAGGATGCGCTGGAAGACCAAGGGCAACTCGGCCGCCGGTCGATCGGCGTACTTCTCTGACAGCCGGATCATCGCGTCCTGCACGATGTCCAGCGCCGCATCGTCGTTGCGCACCGCGTACACCGCGCGCTTGAAGGCTCGTTTTTCGATGCTCTTGAGGAAGTCGGAGAGTTCTTTGTCGGTGGCCAACGCGGTGGGGTTCGGCTGCGCCCGGTTTGAGCGCGCGGGATTATGTCATCGCACCTGGATCGTCAGCCCGGTCTCTGTCGGTCGTGTGCTGTCGGTGCATAATCTCAGGCTTCGCACAACGTTCTCACAGGTCCCAGCCCGGCCGTCCGACCTGGACGGCGGTGCCCAAGACCGCGCAGGTACCGAATCCGCCTCACAAGGGCGCGCAAGAGGTGCACCGATGGATTTTCGTCAGAGAAAACCTCAGAGGTTCAACATGGATATGTCTGCCGCGGAAGTCAAGCGTGCCGCCGTCGTCGACGGCAAGGCGCAGCCTTCTTCTCCCTCCCAAAACGCCGCCGAACCCAATGGGTCGGAAATCCTGGTTCGCTGCCTTCAGGCCGAACAGGTGAAGTACCTCTGGGGTTACCCAGGCGGTGCGGTGCTCTACATCTACGACGCCCTGTACAAGCAGGACATCATCGAGCATGTGCTGGTGCGCCACGAACAGGCCGCCGTACACGCAGCCGACGGCTACGCCCGTGCCACGGGCGAGGTCGGTGTGGCGCTGGTCACTTCAGGCCCCGGTGTCACCAATGCCGTCACCGGCATTGCCACGGCGTACATGGACTCGATCCCGATGGTCATCATCACGGGTCAGGTCCCCACGCTGGCGATCGGCCTGGATGCCTTCCAGGAATGCGATACGGTGGGCATCACCCGCCCCATCGTCAAGCACAACTTCCTGGTCAAGGATGTTCGTGACCTGGCGCTGACACTGAAAAAGGCCTTCCACATCGCCCGCACCGGCCGGCCCGGCCCGGTGGTGGTGGACATCCCCAAGGACGTGTCGCTGAAGACCTGCGCCTTCCACTACCCAGAGACGGTGGAAATGCGCTCCTACAACCCGGTGAAGAAAGGCCACGGCGGCCAGATCCGCAAAGCCGTTCAGCTGCTGCTGCAGGCCAAGCGCCCGTACATCTACACCGGCGGCGGTGTGATCCTGGGCAATGCCTCGGCCGAGCTGCGCCAGCTGGCCGACTTGCTGGGCTACCCGTGCACCAACACGCTCATGGGCCTGGGTGCCATCGCCCACAGCGACCCCAAGTTCCTGGGCATGCTGGGCATGCACGGCACCTATGAGGCCAACATGACGATGCAGAACTGCGATGTCCTGCTGGCCGTGGGTGCACGTTTCGACGACCGTGTCATCGGCAACCCGCGCCACTTCGCTTCGGTCGAACGCAAGATCATCCACGTCGACATCGACCCGTCGTCGATCTCCAAGCGTGTGAAGGTGGACATCCCGATCGTGGGTGATGTCAAGGAAGTGCTGATCGAGCTGATTGCGCAGATCAAGGATGCGCAGTCGCGCCCCGATGCATCGGCGCTCAGCAGTTGGTGGAGCCAGATCAACGCGTGGCGCAAGCGCGAATGCCTGGCCTTCAAGGACAGCGACAGCGTCATCAAGCCGCAGATGGTGGTCGACAAGCTGTGGCAGCTGACCAAGGACCGCGACGCCTACATCACCTCCGATGTGGGCCAGCACCAGATGTGGGCCGCTCAGTACTATCGTTTCGAAGAGCCGCGGCGCTGGATCAACAGCGGCGGCCTGGGCACCATGGGGGTGGGGCTGCCCTACGCCATGGGCATCAAGCTGGCCAAGCCCGAATCGGATGTGTTTTGCATCACCGGCGAAGGTTCGATCCAGATGTGCATCCAGGAGCTGTCCACCTGCCAGCAGTACAAGACGCCGGTGAAGATCGTGTCGCTGAACAACCGCTATCTGGGCATGGTGCGGCAGTGGCAGCAACTCGACTACGGCAGCCGCTACTCGCACAGCTACATGGACGCGCTGCCCGACTTCGTCAAGCTGGCCGAGGCCTACGGCCACGTCGGCTTGCTGGTCGAGAAGCCTTCCGACGTGGAAGGTGCCTTGAAGGAGGCCATCCGCCTCAAGGACCGCACGGTGTTCCTGGACATCCGCACCGACCCCACCGAAAACGTGTGGCCAATGGTGAAGGCGGGGCAGGGCATCTCGGAGATGCTGCTGGGCTCCGAAGACCTCTGAGCGTCTGACGCTCTTTCCTAAAAAACCCATGGCCGCGTGGCCAAGGGCCCAGGGTTACCGCCCTGAAGCCTGAAGAGCGCGCCGGCCCTGCGAGAAACCCATGAAACACATCATTGCCGTGCTGCTCGAAAACGAGCCCGGTGCCCTGTCGCGTGTCGTCGCCTTGTTCAGCGCGCGTGGCTACAACATCGAAAGCCTGACCGTCGCGCCGACAGAAGACGCCAGCCTGTCGCGCATGACCATCGTCACCACGGGCAGTGACGATGTCATCGAGCAGATCACCAAGCACCTGAACCGCCTGATCGAGGTGGTGAAGGTGGTGGACCTGACCGAAGGCAGCTTCACCGAGCGTGAGCTGATGCTGATCAAGGTGCGTGCGGTGGGCAAGGAACGCGAAGAGATGAAGCGCATGGCCGACATCTTCCGTGGCCGCATCATCGACGTCACCGAAAAGAGCTACACGATCGAGCTCACGGGTGACTCGTCCAAGCTCGATGCCTTTCTTGTCGCCATCGACCGCACGGCGATTCTGGAAACGGTGCGCACCGGCGCCAGTGGCATCGGCCGCGGCGAGCGCATCCTGAGAGTTTGAAGCCGATGCACGGCCATCCCGATCAATCAATTTTCAACGGAGAAAACCCATGAAGGTCTACTACGACAAGGACGCCGATCTGAGCCTGATCAAGGGCAAGAACGTCACCATCATCGGCTACGGTTCGCAGGGCCACGCCCACGCGCAGAACCTCAACGACAGCGGCGTCAAGGTCACCGTCGGCCTGCGCAAGGGTGGCGCCAGCTGGGCCAAGGTCGAAAAAGCCGGCCTGAAGGTGGCCGAGGTGGCCGACGCGGTGAAGCAGGCGGATGTGGTCATGATTCTGCTGCCGGACGAACAGATTGGCGCTGTGTACAAAAGCGATGTCGAACCCAACATCCGCAATGGCGCCTCGTTGGCCTTTGCGCACGGCTTCAACGTGCACTACGGCCAGGTCATGCCGCGTGAGGATCTGGACGTGTGGATGGTTGCACCCAAGGCCCCGGGCCACACCGTGCGCAACACCTACACCCAGGGCGGCGGCGTGCCGCACCTGATTGCCGTGCATGCCGACAAGAGCGGCAAGGCGCGCGACATGGCGCTGAGCTATGCCGCGGCCAACGGTGGTGGCAAGGCCGGCATCATCGAGACCAACTTCCGCGAAGAAACCGAAACCGACCTCTTCGGCGAACAGGCCGTGTTGTGTGGCGGCACTGTCGAGCTCATCAAGGCCGGCTATGAAACGCTGGTGGAAGCCGGCTATGCGCCCGAGATGGCCTACTTCGAGTGTCTGCACGAACTGAAGCTGATCGTCGACCTGATCTACGAAGGCGGCATCGCCAACATGAACTACTCGATCAGCAACAACGCCGAGTACGGCGAATACGTCACCGGCCCGAAGATCGTCACCGACGAGACCAAGAAGGCCATGAAGCAGGTGCTGGCCGACATCCAGAACGGTGAATACGCCAAGAGTTTCATCCTGGAGAACCGCGCCGGTGCGCCGACGCTGCTGAGCCGCCGCCGCCTGACCAGCGAACACAGCATCGAGGTGGTGGGCGAAAAGCTGCGCGCCATGATGCCGTGGATCAAGGCCAACAAGCTGGTGGACCGCAGCCGCAACTGATGGCCGCTGCGCATGGCGCCAGCGCGCTATGCTCTGGCCGATGATGGACGACACCAAGATCAGCGAAGACGACAGCTCGGCCAGCCTGAAGGACGTGCCGCGCCGTCGGCGTGGCATCTACGTGTTGCCCAACGCCATCACGCTGGCGGCGCTGTTCTCGGGCTTCTACGGCATCGTGATGGCGATGAACGGCCGCTTCGAGATGGCCTGCATCGCCATCTTCGCCGCCGCCGTGCTAGACAGCCTGGACGGCCGCGTGGCACGCATGACCAATTCGCAAAGCGCGTTTGGCGAGCAGATGGACAGCCTGTGCGATATGGTCAGCTTCGGTGCAGCGCCGGCGCTGATCGTCTACATCTGGGGCCTCAAGGACCTGGGCAAGGCGGGCTGGATTCCGGCCTTTGTCTACATCGCCGGTGCGGCGCTGCGCCTGGCGCGCTTCAACGTCAACATTGGCGTCGTCGACAAGCGCTTTTTCCAGGGCATGCCCAGCCCGGCTGCGGCGGCCATGGTGATGGGGCTGATCTGGGTCATGGACGACGCCGGCTTCAAGGGCGTGGGTCGGATCGACTGGTTGGCCTGGTCGGCCTTTGGCGTGACCTTGTTTGCCGGCCTGTCGATGGTCACCAACGCGCCTTTTTACAGCTTCAAGGTCGTGGGCGGGCGCCGCACAGTACCCTTTGCCGTGATCGTGGCCATCGCCCTTGGCATAGCGTTGATCGCGCTGGATCCACCGCGTGTGCTGTTTGGCATCTTCTGCCTGTACGGTCTGTCCGGTTACGCCGTGTACGGCTGGCGCAAGTTCAAGGGCAGGCCGGCCAGCGTGATCGCCACCTCGACCGATGATCCCGATGAAAAGGGGCTGCACCCGTGATGGCGGATGCCGCGTGCTATATTGATCGTATGACGTCCATCAGCCGCGCCCTGGCGCTAGAGCTAGCCTTGCCACTGCGGGTGCGCTGATCCTCTTCGTCCACGACTTGTTCTGATCAACGGCCCGCCAGCGCACAGCAGCGGGCCGTTTTTCTTTTTCAGCGCTGCGTGCGACCCACCCCAAGAACCACTGAAAGCACGACCATGACCGACAAGCTGATCATCTTCGACACCACCTTGCGTGACGGCGAACAATCGCCCGGCGCCTCGATGACCCGCGACGAAAAGCTGCGCATCGCGCGGCAACTGGAGCGGCTGCGGGTGGACGTGATCGAAGCCGGCTTTGCCGCGTCAAGCAACGGCGACTTCGAAGCCGTGAAGGCCATCGCTGCGGCCATCAAGGATTCGACGGTGTGCTCGCTGGCACGTGCCAATGACCGCGACATCTCGCGAGCCGGTGAAGCACTTAAAGGTGCGGCCAGCGCACGCATCCACACCTTCATCGCCACCAGTGAATTGCACATGGAGAAGAAGTTGCGCATGACGCGTGACCAGGTCTTCGAGCAGGCCAAGCTGGCCGTGCGCTTTGCGCGCAATCTGTGTGGCGACGTCGAGTTTTCGCCCGAGGACGGCTACCGCAGCGACCCCGACTTTCTGTGCCGCGTGCTCGAAGCCGTGATCGCCGAAGGCGCCACCACGATCAACATCCCCGACACCGTGGGTTACGCCATTCCCGAGCTGTACGGCCAGTTCATCCTGGATCTGCGCAACCGCGTCCCCAACGCCGACCAGGCGGTGTGGAGCGTGCACTGCCACAACGACCTGGGCATGGCGGTGGCCAATTCGCTGGCCGGCGTGAAGATCGGCGGCGCGCGGCAGGTGGAATGCACCATCAACGGCCTGGGTGAACGTGCCGGCAACTGCAGCCTGGAAGAAGTGGTGATGGCCGTGCGCACACGGCGCGACTACTTCGGCCTGGACCTGGGCATCGACACCACACAGATCGTGGCGGCCTCGCGCATGGTCAGCCAGACGACGGGGTTTGTCGTGCAGCCGAACAAGGCCGTGGTCGGCGCGAATGCCTTTGCGCATGCCAGCGGCATCCACCAGGACGGTGTGCTGAAGGCGCGCGACACTTACGAGATCATGCGTGCCGAAGACGTGGGGTGGGCCGCCAACAAGATCGTGCTGGGCAAGCTGAGCGGCCGCAACGCCTTCAAGCAGCGACTGCACGAGATTGGCATCGAAATGGAGTCCGAGGCCGAGACCAATGCCGCCTTTGCGCGCTTCAAGGACCTGGCCGACCGCAAGAGCGAGATCTTCGACGAAGACATCATCGCCCTGGTCAGCGACGAAAGTGTGACCGCCGAGTCCGAGCACTACCGCCTGCTGGCGCTGACCCAGCACTCGGCGATGGGCGAACGCCCACATGCCGCGGTGGCCTTTGCCGCCGGCAGCGTGGAACACCACGCCGAAAGCGATGGCAACGGGCCTGTGGACGCGAGCCTGAAGGCCATCGAGTCCAAGGTGAAGAGTGGGGCGGAAATGATGCTCTATTCGGTGAATGCCATCACATCGGGCAGCACAGAATCACAGGGCGAGGTCACCGTCAGACTGCAACACGGTGGCCGCGTGGTGAACGGGGTCGGTGCAGACCCGGACATCGTGGTGGCTTCGGCCAAGGCTTACCTATCGGCACTGAACAAACTCCACAGCAACGCCGACCGCGTGGCTGCGCAGGGCTGAGGCTGGACGTGCCGAAGGCCCGAGCGCGATTTCACGCGTGAGGGCTGAGCCCGCACATGCAAGTCCGGAAGGACTTGCATGGCTGGCGAAGGCCCGAGCGCGATTTCACGCGTGAGGGCTGAGGCACACGCCTGGGCATTCAGAGTCAGCGGCATATCCGGGTTACCACGTAGCGCAGGCTCTGCTTGAGAAACAAGGCGCAAGCATTTGATATTGCGAATGTTTTTCGGGTACCCTACACTTTTGCACGGGTCGATGCTGGGGAACGCCTTGCCAAACTTGAAGTGGTCTTGCATGCCGTGGTTGTCGGTGCTCTGTGTCACAGCAGCACTGGCCTTCCTGCCCTTGACCCAGTCCCACGCGGCCAGCAAGGCCGCAGCTGCCAAAAGTGCGCCTAAGTCCACCTCCAAGGCAGCCAAGAGCGGCGTGCGCAAGGGTTCGGCAGCCGACTCAAGGGCCGGAAAAAAACGCGTGCGCAAGGTGGCGGTGCGTCGCGCGCCGCTCCGGCCGTCTTTCGGCCAGATCTACGGTCTTCGGACCACGGCTGACGAGCTGGACCTGCAGTCCAGCGTGGCGCTGGTGGTGGACCAGGACACCGACGAAGTGGTGTTCAGCAAGAATCCCAACGCGGTGTTGCCCATCGCTTCCATCACCAAGCTGATGACGGCCCTGGTGGTCACCGAAGCCGGCTTGCCGCTGGACGAGATGTTGACCGTGTCCGGGCAGGACGCGGCGGTGCCCGCTGGCAGCCGCCGGCAGCTGCGGGCGGGTGCGAGCCTGACACGAGGCGAGATGCTGCATCTGGCCTTGATGGCGTCTGAGAACCGTGCCGCCCATCTGCTGGGGCGCACCTATCCGGGTGGCATGTCCCGTTTTGTCGAGGCCATGAATGCCAAGGCCAGTGCGCTGGGCATGAACGACACGCGCTACGTTGAACCCACCGGTTTGTCCAGCGACAACCAGTCCAGCGCCCATGACCTGGCCTTGCTGGTTCGTGCGGCTTCACAACATGCCATCTTGGGACAGTTGTCCACGAGCCAGGACGCCGTCATGCCCGTGGGCAAGCGGCAGGTGCAGTTCGTCAACACCAACGGGCTCGTGCGCAACCAGGAATGGGACATCGGCCTGCAGAAGACCGGCTACATCTCTGCTGCCGGCCGTTGCCTGGTGATGCAGACCGAACTGGCGGGTCGCAAGTTCATCATGGTGCTGCTCGACTCGGCCGGGAAGTATTCGCGCATCGGGGACGCTGAGCGTCTGCGCAAGTGGGTTTCCGAAACCACTGCCCTGCTGCCGGGTTTGCCGCGTGTGCATTCTGTCAGCATGGCGTCCAAGAACCTGGGCAATCAGAAGCCGGCCGCGATGCCCAGCCTGCCCGTGTTGCCAGCCATCCTGCCGGCGGTGCTGCCGCAGTTACCAGCTCAACCCCTGTAACCCAGGGCTGCGGAAATCTGGCTGGCCGTCGTCCGCACACGTTCCAGCCAGCTCTCCTCCAGGCGGTCGGCGGGGGCGGAGATCGACAAACCGGCAAGCAACTTGCCCTGGTCATCAAAAATGCCGGCTGCCATGCAGCGCACACCCAGTTCCAGCTCTTCGTCGTCGCGCGCGACGCCGCTGCTGCGCACGTTGGCCAGTTCGCGTTCCAGACGCTGAATGTCGGTGATGCTGTTGCGTGTGTGGCCCGTCAGCCCGGTTCGCGTCGCGTAGCTGCGCACACGGGCCGGTTCTTCGTGTGCCAGAAAGAGTTTGCCCACCGACGTCAGGTGCAGCGGTGCACGGCCACCCACAGTGCGTACCACCTGCATGCCCGAACGTTCGCTGTAGCTGCGTTCGACATAGATGATCTCGTCGCCCTGGCGCATGGACAGGTTCACCGCCTGGTGGGTCAACTTGTGCAGTTCGCGCATGGGGCCCAGCGCGGCTTCGCGCACATCGATGCGGTCCTTCACCAGGTTGCCCAACTCCAGCAGCCGCATGCCCAGGCGGTAAGAGCCTGCTTGCGGGCGGTCGACAAAACGGCCCAGCGTCAGGTCGTTGAGGATGCGGTGGGCCGTGGATGGGTGCAAGCCCGTGCGTTCGCTGATCTGCTTCAGGGACACCGGCTCGGCCTGCGACGCCAGCATGTCCAGCAGCGCAAAGGTACGCTCCAGGACCTGGATGGTGGGTGAGGGCTTGTCCTTGAGGTTCATGGTGCGATGCGCGACAGGAGCTTAATGCAATTTTGCATGGCGGAACGGTTGACTGCATACCGAGATTCGGAAGACATGCTCCCGGGCGCGCCAGGTGCGCCGCGTGCACTGATGGCAGCTTTGCTGCTGGCCTGCGCGATCTCGGCACAGGCCCAAGCCGCAAGTCCGGCCAGCGCGGCACCGCTGCTTGAAGCCAGCGCCAGCGCCAGCGCCAGCGGCCCGGCACCGGGGGCGTCGGCGCAGCCCGGCGCTGCCTTGCCACGACCGCGGGTCTGGGTCAGTGTGCCCAGGCTGCGTTCGCGGCTGCAGGCGCGTGACCTGGGCCTGGTGATCAACACTGCCGACCCCTACTCGGTGGCCGTCGGGCAACACTATGTGCGTGCCCGCGGCCTGCGTCCGCAGCAGGTTTTGCGCGTGCGCCTGCCGGTGGCACCCGTGCTGTCGCCGGAAGAGTTCGACACGCTGCGGCAGGCCATCGAAAAACACTTCGGGCCTCAGACCCAGGCCCTGGCCCTGGCCTGGGCGGCGCCTTACGCGGTGGCTTGCAACTCCATCACCGGCGCGCTGGCGCTGGGCTTTGACGCGGGTTTGTGCAGCAATGGCTGTGCAGCTTCGCGCCCTTCTGGTTACTTCAATTCGGCGACGACCCGGCCGTTCAGCACACCAGGCTGGCGGCCTTCGATGCTTCTGGCGGCGCGCAACGTCGAGCAGGCTGTGGCCTTGATCGACCGTGGCGTCGCGTCAGACGGGTCGCTCTTCATGGTCGATCGGGAACCCGTCAGCGCGCTGATGCTGGTCACCGACGATCGCGCCCGCGCCGTGCGCATGGCCTTGTATCCGCCCACGGCATTGCCGCCCGCGCTGGGTGTGGAACTGCGGGTCGAACCGACCGCCACGCTGCGCTCTGCCCGCCGGGTGCTGACGGTCACGACGGGCAGCGAAAAGCTCGAACTGCAGCCGCCGCCCGACTGGGTGCCGGGGGCGTTGGCAGACCACCTGACCTCCTTCGGCGGCGACCTGCAAGGTTTGCATGGCCAGGCCACCGCGCTGGACTGGATCAGCTCGGGCGCCACGGCCAGCCACGGTGCGGTCAGCGAGCCCTGCAACCACCCGCAGAAGTTTCCGCACCCGCAGGTGCTTCTGCTGCACTACTTGCAGGGCGCGACGGCGATCGAGGCCTACTGGAAAAGCGTGGCCTGGCCGCAGCAGAGCCTGTTTATCGGCGAGCCCTTGGCGGCGCCTTTTTCGCCGCCCCTTTCGCCGTCATCGAGGCCGTCAACACCCGCGTCTGCAGCACCGGCGGCCGAAAAGGCACCCTGACCCAGACCCAGCGCCCGTTGATCAGCCTTCGGCCATCAGCGCAGCCACAGCCGCTTCGCCGCTGCGCACCGCACCCTCCAGCGTGGACGGGTAGGGCCCTTCGATGTAGTCACCCGCCGCCACCAGCCTGGGTGCCAGCCGTTTCGGCGGCCGTTGCAGCTGCGGTGTGCATCGAAACGTGGCGCGCTTTTCTGCCAGCACCCGCAGCACCGTGGGCGGCGTCGAGGGCCAGGCCGCAGGTCCCAGGGCCGACAAGGCTTGTCGCAACACGGCCTGGCCCGTGGCCTCCAACCCACGCTCGACCCAGGGCCTGGCGCCGCTGACGACAAAGGCAAAAATGCCGGGCGAGCCACCCAGCGCGCCGTGGTCGAAGGCAAATTGCGCGGGTGCTTCGGCACCTTCGATCAACGCCGTCATCGGGCAGGGCAGGCGGCCGCCCGGGCATTGCAGGTACACGGTGACGATGGGCTCATAGGCCATGCCTTGTGCGCCCTGCGCCCAGCCGGTGGCGTGCGGTTGTGCCAGGCGTGTCGCTTCGGCCGCACTGCAGGCCAGGACGACGGCATCGAAGCGCTGCCCGTCGATGCGCCAGCCCTGACCGTCCGGCTCGATGAGCGCCACCCGGCTGGATGGCCACAGGGTAGCGCCGTGGGCCAGCAGCCATCGCACCGCAGGCGCTGGCAGAAGTTCATCCAGGCTGCAGCGTGGCAACAGCAGGTCGGCAGAGCCGCGTCCGCTGAAGAGTGCGTCGCGCAGGACACGCAAAAAGACGGCGGCGCTGGCGTCCGTGGACGGCGTGTTCAGCGCGGCCACGCACAGCGGGTCGATCAGCAGTTGCCGGACGGCGCGGGGCAGGTTGCCGCACAGCCGCTGCACGGTCCAGTCGGGTGGGCAGGCGAATCCGCGCAAGGCCCAGCCGGCTGCCGCCTGCATCAGCGCCAGCCGGTCGCGCCAGGTCCAGCCCACGCCGTGCGCCACGGCCGCAGCAAAGCCCAGCCAGGCCGGCCCGGCAGGCATGCGCAGGCCGCGGCCGTCGGGGTAGCGAAGTTCCAGCGGCTGGCGATGCAGCTTGGCGTCGAGATCGGCGCCCACCGTGGTCATCAATGCCAAAGTGCGTGTGTAGGCGCCGATCAGGATGTGCTGTCCGTTGTCCAGCGCCAGCCCATCGACGTCCACACCGCGCGCCCGGCCACCCCAGTGCGCGGCCATCTCGAACAGGGTGACCTGATGCCCGGCTTCGCTGGCACGCACCGCGGCGGCCAGCCCGGCCCAGCCACCGCCCACGACGGCCAGTTGCACTGCGTGCTCAGCGCCCCCGCACGTGCGTGCGGGTGGCGATCCACAGCTTGCGCAGCGGGGTCAGCGAGGTGCGCTGGTGCAGCACCTGGAACTGCTGGGCTTCGATCTCGCGCAGCAGCGTGCGGTAGATGTTGGCCATCATCAGCCCGGGCTTCTGCGCGGCGCGGTCGGCCTCGGGCAGCAGCCGCATGGCGCTGTCGAAGGTGGCGTGGGCCCGTTCGGCCTGGAAGCGCATCAGCGCCTGGAAGCGGTCGCTGTAGCCCCAGGGCGCCGTACGTTGCAACAGTTCATGCGCCTTGACGTCGAAGCGCTGCAGCTCGGCCACCGGCAGGTAGATGCGGCCCCGGCGTGCGTCATCACCCACGTCGCGGATGATGTTGGTCAGCTGCATGGCCAGGCCCAGCTGGTGCGCGTAGCGCACCGTGGCTTCGTGCGTGCGGCCGAAGATATTGGCCGCCACCTCGCCCACGATGCCGGCCACCAGATGGCAGTAGCGCTGCAGGGCCGGGTAGTCCAGGAAACGGGTCTGTTCCAGGTCGGTCTGGCAGCCTTCGATCACCGCCTGCAGGTGCTGTTGCTCGATGCCGAAGCTGGGCGCCAGCGGCATCAGCGCCAGCATCACCGGGTGGCTGGCCTGGCCGCCGTAGGCCTGCGCCACTTCCTTGCGCCACCACTGCAGCTTGTTGGCTGCCACGCTGCTGTCCGTGGTCTCGTCCACCACATCGTCCACCTCGCGGCAGAAGGCGTAGAAGGCGGTGATCGCTGCCCGTCGCGGGGGCGGCAGAAAGAGGAAGGCGTAGTAGAAGGAAGAGCCGCTGCCGGCGGCCTTGTCCTGCACGTACTGCTGGGGCGTCAAGCCGCACCTCGGCGCATGTTGGCGGCGCGCCACAGCAGCACGGCGGCGTCCCCGCGGCCAATGCGGGGGCGTTCGGTCAGTGCGGCGTGATCCATCTGGCGGATTTTCTCAAGAATGCGCAGGCCGCCTTGAACCACCAGCCGCAACTCCCATCCCGCACGCCCGGGCACTCGCAGCGCCAGCGGCGCGCCTTGCTGCATCAAGCCGTGTGACCAGTCCACCAAAACGCGAACGAGTTGGCGCGCCTGCGGGCTGTCGCGGCACTGCGCCAGGTCGGCCCCTGATACAGCGAATGTGTCGCGGTCCTGCTGCGGCACGTAGCAGCGGCCGCGCGGGCCGTCCACGCTCAGGTCCTGCCAGAAGTTGATGAGCTGCAGCGCGCTGCAGATGTTGTCGGACTGCTGCAGCGACCGTTCGTCGTGGATGTCGTACAGGTGCAGCAGCAAGCGGCCCACGGGATTGGCCGACAGGCGGCAGTAATCCAGCAGCGACCGGCGGTTGGCGTAAGGCGGGTTGTGCACATCCTGCTCGAAGGCGTCCAGCAGGTCGTGCAGCAGCTGCGGCGGCATCGCAAAGGCGTGCAGCTGGCGCGACAGGGCGGCAAACACCCCGGACCAACGCGGGCCGGGCGCCTGGCCGGCCAGCACGGCCTGCAAGTCGCTGCGGAAGAGGGCCAGATCGGCCAGGCGCTGAGCCGCTGAGGCTTCACCTTCATCGGCCAGGTCGTCAGCCGTGCGAGCGAAGTGGTAGATCGCCGCCACCGCAGGCCGCAGATGCGCCGGGCACAGCAGCGAAGCGACGGGGAAGTTTTCGTAGTGGTCAACGCTCACCGTCACATTCTCGCCAGTTGTGCGGTGGCCAGTTGTGCGGTGGTTTCTGGCAGCACGCCGTTGGCGAACCCGACGCTGGCCGGTCTGGCCCCGGCTGGAATAAAGAAATTGACAGTCGCCAGGCGTGGAAATACATTACTGACCAGTCAGTCATTAACTCGATCGTGCGCCGTGCAATCGCGCGGTGCAGTCGCCCCACAGCAGGTTGTCACCCATGAATATCCGCGCTTTCAGAGTCTTTGCCGTGGGCGCCGCCGTGACGCTGGCGGCCTGCACGAGAACCGAGTCCCCGCCCGAGCCCGTGCGCGCCGTTCGAACCATGACCGTCAGCGCAGAAGCTGTGGGCGGCGCCCACGAGTACGCGGCCGAGATCCGCGCCCGAACCGAGTCCCGTCTGTCTTTCCGCGTTGGAGGAAAGATCACCGCGCGGCCGGCCGAGGTGGGCCAGCGGGTGCGCGCCGGGCAGTTGCTGGCGCAGCTGGACCCGGCCGATCTGCGCCTGCAGCAAGACGCGGCCAATGCCGGCCTGCAGTCGGTGCAGTCCAGCCACGAGCTGGCGCGAGCCGAGTTCAGGCGCTACCAGGAACTGCGCGACCAAGGGTTCATCAGCTCGCTGGAACTCGAACGCCGTGAAACGACGCTGAAGGCGCAGCGTGCGCAACTGGAGCAGGCGCGGTCGCAGGCCAGCATGCAGGGCAACATGGCCAGCTATGCCGCACTCACGGCCACGGCAGCTGGCGTGGTGACGGCGGCCGAGGTGGAAGTTGGTGCCGTGGTGACTTCAGGTTCTCCGGTCGTGAGATTGGCCCACGACGGACCACGCGACGCCGTGTTTGCCGTACCCGAAGACGGCGCGGCTGGCATGCGTGCCCTGCTGGGCAAGACCGGCGCCATCCGCGTGCGGCCCTGGGGTGCCGCCACACCGCTGCCGGCCACGGTGCGCGAAGTGGCCGCCGCCGCGGACCCCGCCACACGAACCTTCCTGGTCAAGGCAGACATCGGCGCGGCGCCGCTGCAACTGGGCCAGACCGCGACGGCGGTCATCGACCTGCCGCCCCGTGTCGCCGCCGCGCGCCTGCCCTTGAGTGCCGTTTTGCAGCAGCAGGGCCAGACGGTCGTGTGGTTGCTGGACCGCGCAACGATGACCGTGAAGGTGCAGCCCGTGGTGGTGGCTGGTGCCGACGGCAACGCCGTGGTGGTGGCCAGTGGCCTGAGCGCAGGCCAGACCGTGGTCACGGCCGGGGTCCACACCCTGACGCCGGGCCAGAAGGTGAAGTTGTTCGAATCACCGCCTGAGGCCGCAACAGCTGCGGCCCCCGCATCAGGCGTCAGCCGCTGAACGGACGGGCGCATGAACACCGATCACAAGGCGAACCCGCTTCACGCCGACGACGGCGTGCCCACTTCACGCTTCAACATCAGTCGCTGGGCGCTGGAGCATCCCGCGCTCACGCGCTACCTCATGGTGGTGATGCTGGTGTTGGGCTTTGCCGCCTACTTCCAGCTGGGGCAGGACGAGGACCCGCCGTTTACCTTCCGCGCCATGATCGTGCAGGCCTTCTGGCCTGGAGCCAGCGCGCAGCAGATGGCCGAGCAGGTGACGGACAAGATCGAAAAGACGCTGCAGGAGGTGCCGTACGCCGACAAGATTCGCTCGTTCACCAAGCCCGGTGAGTCGCTCACGATCCTGCAGCTGAAGGACTCGTCACCGCCCAAGGAAGTGGCCGGCAGCTGGTACCAGGCGCGCAAACGTGTGGGCGACATGCGCAGCACCTTGCCGGCGGGTGTCATCGGGCCGGTGTTCAACGACGACTTCGGCGACGTCTACGGTTCCATCTTTGCGCTCAGCGCCGACGGCTTCAGCCGCGAAGAGTTGCGGGTGCAGGTCGACCGCGTGCGCCAGCGGCTGCTGCAGGTGCCCGACGTGGCCAAGGTCGAGGTCTTCGGCGCGCAGGCCGAGAAGGTGTTTGTCGAGATCTCGCAAAAGCGCCTGGCGCAGATGGGCCTGGACATGAACCAGGTCATCGCCCAGATCGGCGCGCAGAACGCCGTGGAGGGCGCCGGTGTGCTGAACGCCGGCGCAGAAAACCTGCAGGTGCGGGTGGCGGGTCAGTTCAATTCAGTGGACGAACTCAGACGCTTCCCGATCCGCGCGGTGAACACCAGCACCGGCGTGGCCAGCAGCATCCAGCTGGGTGACATTGCCGACATCCGGCGCGACTATGTCGACCCGCCCGCCGTGCGGGTGCGCCACCAGGGGCAGGAGGTCATCGCGCTGGGCGTCTCGATGGCCAAGGGCGGCGACATCATCGCCCTGGGCAAGGCGCTCGATGCGACGATGAAGCAGGTGCAGCTGGACCTGCCGGTGGGCATCGAGGTCAGCCGCGTGCAGGACCAGCCGGCGGCCGTGAGCCGGTCGGTCGGCGAGTTCGTGAAGGTGTTGATCGAGGCCGTGCTCATCGTGCTGGCGGTCAGCTTCATCAGCCTGGGCCTGCACACGAAGCCCGGGTTCATGAAGTTCAGTATCGACATCTGGCCCGGCCTGGTGGTGGGCATCACCATTCCGCTGGTGCTGGCCATCACTTTCGTGACCATGTTCTATTGGGGCGTGGGGCTGCACAAGATCAGCCTGGGCAGCTTGATCATTGCGCTGGGCCTGTTGGTGGACGACGCCATCATTGCGGTCGAGATGATGGTGCGCAAGCTCGAAGAGGGCTACGACAAGATGCGCGCCGCCACCTTCGCCTACGACGTCACGGCCATGCCCATGCTCACCGGCACGCTGATCACCGCGGCGGGCTTCCTGCCCATCGGCCTGGCGCAGTCGGTGACGGGTGAGTACACCTTTGCCATCTTTGCCGTCACCTCGGCAGCATTGGTCATCAGCTGGCTGGTGTCGGTCTACTTCGTGCCGTATCTTGGCGTTCGCTTGCTGCACACCCGCAGCAAGGCGGCCGTTGCGGGTAAGGCGGGAGAGGCGGGTGAGGCAAGCCATGTGGGCGATGCGGGGGCAGAAGGCCCGCACGAGCTCTTCGACACGCCCTTTTATAGCCGCTTCCGTTCTGCCGTGAACTGGTGTGTGCAGCACCGCTGGATCACCATTGGCCTGACAGTGGCCAGCTTTGCGCTCGGCATCGTGGGCATGGGCGCCGTGCAGCAACAGTTCTTTCCTGACAGCAGCCGCCCCGAGATCCTGGTCGACCTGTGGTTGCCCGAAGGGTCCACCGTGCAACAAAGTGACGCCATCGCGCGCCGCTTCGAAGCGCGGCTGATGCAGGAAAAGGGCGTGCAGAGCGTCACCACGTGGGTGGGCAGTGGCGTGCCACGTTTTTATCTGCCACTGGACCAGGTGTTTGCGCAAAGCAACGTCAGCCAGGCCATCGTGCTGCCCAAGGACCTGAAACAACGCGAAGAATTGCGTGTGCGCCTGCCGGCACTGCTGGCCACCGAATTCCCCGAGGTGCGCGGACGCGTCAAGCTGCTGCCCAACGGGCCGCCCGTGCCGTACCCGGTGCAGTTTCGTGTCGTGGGGGTCGATGCGCTGCAATTGCGCCAGTGGGCCGATCAGGGCAAGGAACTGCTGCGTGCCAACCCCAGCATGCGCGGTGTCAACGACAACTGGAATGAACAGATCAAGGTGCTGCGCCTGGATATCGACCAGGACAAGGCACGCGCCCTGGGCGTGACCAGCCAGATGATCGCGCAGGCCTCGCGCACCATCTTGTCGGGCAGCAACATCGGTCAGTACCGCGAAGGCGACAAGCTCATCGACATCGTGCTGCGCCAGCCGCTTGCCGAGCGTCAGGCCATCACCGACCTGGGCAATGCCTACATGCCCACGGCCAGCGGCCGTAGCGTGCCCTTGACCCAGATTGCCAAGGTCAGCTTTGCTTTCGAGCCCGGCGTGATGTGGCGCGAAGGCCGCAACTACGCCATCACGATCCAGGGCGACGTGGCCGAAGGGCTTCAAGGCCCCACGGTCACGGCGCAGGTGTGGCCGCAACTGCAGGCACTGGCCGCGAAGATGCCGCCGGGCTACCGCATCGAGATTGCCGGCGCGGTGGAAGAAAGCGGCAAGGGGCAGGGCAGCATCGCGGCTGGCCTGCCGCTGGCACTGTTCATCATGTTCACGTTGCTGATGCTGCAGTTGCAGAGCTTCAGCCGCGCGATGCTGGTCTTCCTGACCGGGCCTCTGGGCATTGCCGGCGTGGCCGCTGCCTTGCTGATCCTGAACCGGCCCTTCGGCTTTGTCGCACTGCTGGGGGTGATCGCGCTGTTGGGCATGATCATGCGCAACTCGGTGATTCTGATCGACCAGATCGAGCAGGACCGCGCCCGGGGTGTGCCGACCTGGGACGCCATCGTCGAATCGGCTGTGCGGCGTTTCCGGCCCATCGTGCTGACGGCAGCGGCGGCGGTGCTGGCGATGATCCCGCTCAGCCGGAGTGTGTTCTGGGGGCCGATGGCGGTGGCGATCATGGGCGGGCTCATCGTGGCCACGGCGCTGACCTTGCTGGCGCTGCCTGCGATGTACGCAGCCTGGTTTCGCGTGAAGCGCGAAAACGGGCTGCCCGCCTGATGCTCGCGGCGAGGTTCAGGGTCAAGCGTGAGGGGGTGCCAGCCGCGGGCTGACGGGCTGACGCTAAAATGTCGGGTTTGCTGCTTCGGCGACGCACCACCCGCGCGGGTGGCGAAATTGGTAGACGCACCAGGTTTAGGTCCTGACGCCTTCACGGGCGTGCCGGTTCGAGTCCGGCCCCGCGCACCAGCAGCTTAAGTCCCTCAGAACAGTCCCTCAGACCCGATCCCACAGACTCCACTGCCCCAAAGAGACACCATGGCCGTCCAAGTTGAAACCCTAGAGAAGCTCGAGCGCCGCATCACCCTGACGCTGGCCGCCGAAACCATCAACGGCGAGGTCCAGACGCGTTTGAAGCGCCTGTCGCGCACCGTCAAGGCCGACGGCTTTCGCCCGGGCAAGGTGCCGATGTCGGTGGTGACCCAGCGCTACGGCTACTCGGTGCAATACGAGGTGGTCAATGACCGCGTCGGGCAGGCCTTCAACGACGCCGCCATCGAAGCCCAGTTGCGCGTGGCCGGCCAGCCGCGCATCTCGCAGAAGGACGACTCGCCCGAAGGCCAACTGGCCTTTGACGCCACCTTCGAGGTCTATCCCGAGGTGAAGCTGGGCGACTTGAGCACCGCCGAGGTCGCGCGCGTCACGACTGAAGTCACCGAAGAAGCCATCGACCGCACGGTCGAGATCCTGCGCAAGCAGCGTCGCACCTTCGGCCTGCGCCCGGCCGCAGAAGGCGCGGTCGAAACCGACCGTGTGACCATCGACTTCGAAGGCAAGATCGACGGCGAACCCTTCGACGGCGGCAAGGCCGAGGCCTTCCAGTTCATCATTGGCGAAGGCCAGATGCTGGAGCAGTTCGACCAGGCCGTGCGGGGCATGAAGGTGGGCGAAAGCAAGACCTTCCCCCTGCAGTTTCCGGCCGAATACCAGGGCAAGGACGTGGCCGGCAAGGAAGCCGACTTCATGGTCACGGTGAAGAAGATCGAAGCCCAGAACCTGCCCAGCGTGGACGAAGGGTTTGCCAAGGCCCTGGGCATCAAGGAAGGCACGGTCGAGGGCTTGCGCGCCGACGTGAAGAAAAACCTGGAGCGCGAGGTCAAGTTCCGCGTCCTGGCGCGCAACAAGGGCGCCGTCATGGAGGCGCTTTCCAAAGTAGCCGAGCTGGAGATTCCGAACGCGCTGGTGGCGTCGGAAACCGACCGCCTGATCGAAGGTGCACGTGCCGACCTCAAGCAGCGCGGCGTGAAGGACGCGGACACCGCGCCGATTCCGGCCGATATCTTCAAGCCGCAAGCCGAGCGCCGTGTGCGTCTGGGCCTGGTGGTGGCTGAACTGGTGCGCACGCACAAGCTGCAAGCCAAGCCCGAGCAACTGCAGAAGCATATCGAAGAGATGAGCCAGAGCTACGAAAAGCCGGCCGAGGTGATGCGCTGGTATCTGGGCGACCGCCAACGCATGTCCGAAGTGGAAGCCGTCGTCATCGAGAACAACGTGACCGAGTACGTCCTGGCCACGGCCAAGGTGGTGGACAAGGTGCTACCGTTCGATGATTTGATGACCGCAGCTTGAACACAGCCCCCACGCGCCCTGCGGTCGCTGCCCCACCAGGGGGCGCATGCAGCAGGCTGGCGGAGCCGGACCCGCAGATGACCTTGGAAGGAACCGCATGAGCTATACCGAGACGACAGGCCTGGGCATGGTGCCCATCGTGATTGAACAGTCGGGTCGGGGCGAACGCGCCTACGACATCTACAGCCGTCTGCTTCGCGAACGCATCATCTTTTTGGTCGGGCCCGTGAATGACGGCACCGCCAACCTGGTGGTGGCGCAGATGCTGTTCCTGGAAAGCGAAAACCCGGACAAGGACATCTTCCTGTACATCAACTCGCCGGGCGGCAGCGTGAGCGCAGGCTTGTCGATCTACGACACCATGCAGTTCGTCAAGCCCGACGTGTCCACCTTGTGCATGGGCATGGCCGCCAGCATGGGCAGCTTCCTGCTGATGGCCGGTGCCAAGGGCAAACGTTCTGCGCTGCCCAATGCGCGCGTCATGATCCACCAGCCCAGTGGCGGCGCGCAGGGCCAGGCCACCGACATCGAAATTCAGGCGCGCGAGATCATCAAGACCCGCGAGCAGCTCAACCGCATCTATGCCGACCGCACCGGCCAGAGCTACGAACGCATCGTGGCCGACATGGAACGCGACATGTGGATGAGCCCGACCGAGGCCAAGGACTACGGCCTCATCGACCAGGTGCTCGACAAGCGCGGTTGACCCCGCAGCGGGCGCGCCGCCAAGCCCGGTCAAGAGCCCCAATCGGGGCTCTTTTCGCTTCGGCGCCCCGGGAGGGCTTTGGTCTATCATGGCGGCGCATTCCGCGCGCAACCACCCCTGCAAAAAAGCATCCATGGCCGACAAGAAGGGCGCCTCTGGCGAAAAGGTTCTTTACTGCTCCTTCTGCGGCAAAAGCCAGCACGAGGTGAAGAAGCTCATCGCGGGTCCGTCGGTGTTCATCTGCGACGAGTGCATCGAGCTGTGCAACGACATCATCCGCGATGAAGTGCCAGCCGAAGGTGCCACCGCCAAGGCCAGCAAGAGCGACCTGCCGGTGCCTGCCGAGATCAAGTCCAGTCTGGACCAGTACGTGATCGGCCAGGAGGTGGCCAAGCGCACGCTGGCAGTGGCGGTCTACAACCACTACAAACGCCTGAAGCACATGTCGGCGGTGACCTCGAAAGACGAGGTCGAACTGACCAAGAGCAACATCTTGCTCATCGGCCCCACGGGCAGCGGCAAGACGCTGTTGGCGCAGACCCTGGCCCGCCTGCTGAACGTGCCGTTTGTCATTGCCGACGCCACCACGCTCACGGAAGCCGGCTACGTGGGTGAAGACGTCGAAAACATCATCCAGAAGCTGCTGCAGAACTGCAACTACGAGGTTGAACGTGCACAGCGCGGCATCGTCTACATCGACGAAATCGACAAGATCAGCCGCAAGGCTGACAACCCCAGCATCACGCGCGATGTGTCAGGCGAAGGTGTGCAGCAAGCGCTGCTGAAGCTGGTGGAAGGCACGATGGCCAGCGTGCCGCCGCAGGGCGGGCGCAAGCACCCGAATCAGGATTTTTTGCAGATCGACACGACCAACATCCTGTTCATCTGCGGCGGCGCATTCGACGGCCTGGAGAAGGTCATCCAGAACCGCACCGAGAAGTCCGGCATCGGCTTCGGCGCCAGCGTGCACAGCAAGACCGAGAAGCGGGCTGCGGACCTGTTCCGCGAAGTCGAACCCGAAGACCTGATCAAGTTCGGCCTCATTCCCGAATTGGTGGGCCGCTTGCCGGTGGTGGCCACGCTGGGTGAGCTCACCATCGACGCCATGGTGCAGATCCTCACCGAGCCCAAGAACGCCTTTGTCAAGCAGTACCAAAAGCTGTTTGCCATGGACGGCGTCGAGTTGGAGGTTCGCCCCTCGGCCCTGACCGCCATCGCCAGGAAGGCCTTGGCGCGCAAGACCGGGGCACGCGGTTTGCGCTCCATCCTGGAGCAGTCGCTCATCGACACGATGTTCGACCTGCCCACGATGGACGGCGTGGCCAAGGTCGTGATCGACGAGCACATCGTCGAAGAAGGCGCCAAGCCGTTGCTCGTCTACCGCGAGAAGAAGGCAAGCGCCTGAGCGAGCGCGCCCAGAGGGCCCGGCCGGCCCGTGGTCGACACACCCATCTTGCATTCCAGTTCTCGGGCCCCACGTGGCTCTGAGAAAGAGAGGTTTCAATGTCCGGACATCCCATTCTTCCTTCCGACCCCATCACGCTGCCGCTGTTGCCGCTGCGCGATGTGGTGGTGTTCCCGCACATGGTCATTCCGCTGTTCGTGGGTCGGCCGAAGTCCATCAAGGCCCTTGAAGCCGCCATGGAGCAGGGCCGCCAGATCATGCTGGTGGCGCAGAAGGCCGCTGGCAAGGACGAGCCCAAGGCCGACGACATGTTCGACGTGGGTTGTGTCAGCAGCATCCTGCAGATGCTGAAGCTGCCCGACGGCACCGTGAAAGTGCTGGTTGAAGGTGTGCAGCGTGCCAACACCACCAGCATCACCGAAACCAACGACTTTTTCGTCGGTGAAGTCGTGCCCGTGCAGGCCGAAGGCGAAGCCACGCCGGAAATCGAGGCCCTGCGCCGCGCAGTGACGCAACAGTTCGACCAGTACGTCAAGCTCAACAAGAAGATCCCGCCCGAGATCCTGACCAGCATCGCCGGCATCGACGACCCGGGCCGTCTGGCCGACACCATTGCCGCGCACCTGCCGCTGAAGCTGGAAGCCAAGCAGGCGGTGCTGGACCTGTTCAGCGTGCCCAAGCGGCTGGAAAAGCTGCTCGAGCTGCTGGAGCACGAAGTCGACATCCTGCAGGTCGAGAAGCGCATCCGCGGCCGCGTCAAGCGCCAGATGGAAAAGAGCCAGCGCGAGTACTACCTGAACGAGCAGGTCAAGGCCATTCAGAAGGAGCTGGGCGACGGCGAAGAAGGCGCCGACCTGGAAGAGCTGGAAAAGAAGATCAAGGCCGCGCGCATGAGCAAGGAAGCGCGCAAGAAGGCCGAGAGCGAACTGAAGAAGCTCAAGCTCATGTCGCCGATGTCGGCCGAAGCCACCGTGGTGCGCAACTTCATCGACACCCTTGTCAACCTGCCCTGGGCCAAGAAGACCAAGATCAAGCACGACCTGGGCAATGCAGAGACCGTGCTGAACGAAGACCACTTCGGCCTGGAGAAGGTCAAGGACCGCATCCTTGAATACCTTGCGGTGCAGCAGCGCGTGGACAAGGTCAAGGCGCCCATCCTGTGCCTGGTGGGCCCCCCGGGCGTGGGCAAGACCTCGCTAGGCCAGAGCGTGGCCCGTGCCACCGGACGCAAATTCGTGCGCATGGCGCTGGGCGGCATGCGCGACGAGGCCGAGATCCGCGGTCATCGCCGCACTTACATCGGCAGCATGCCGGGCAAGGTGCTGCAGAGCCTGTCCAAGGTGGGCGTTCGCAACCCGCTGTTCCTGCTGGACGAGATCGACAAGCTGGGCATGGACTTTCGTGGTGACCCGTCGTCGGCGCTGCTGGAAGTGCTGGACCCCGAGCAGAACCACACCTTCAGCGACCACTACGTCGAGGTCGACTTCGACCTCAGCGATGTGATGTTCGTGGCCACCAGCAACAGCATGAACATCCCCCCGGCCTTGCTGGACCGGATGGAAGTGATCCGCCTGGCCGGCTACACCGAGGACGAAAAGCTCAACATCGCCCAGCGCTACCTGCTGCCCAAGCAGCAGAAGAACAATGGCGTGAAGGACGGTGAGATGGAGATCACCGAGTCCGCCCTGCGCGCCATCCTGCGCTACTACACACGTGAAGCCGGCGTGCGATCGCTCGAACGCGAAGTGGGCAAGATCTGCCGCAAGGTGATCAAGGGCATTGCGCTGAAGAAGTACGAAGGCAAGGTGGTCGTCACCGACGAAAACCTGAACGACTTCCTGGGTGTGCGCAAGTTCGACTTTGGCCGTGCCGAGATGAAAAACCAGGTGGGCCAGGTGGTCGGTCTGGCGTGGACCGAAGTCGGCGGCGACCTGCTGACCATCGAAGCGGCGGTGATGCCTGGCAAGGGTGCCATCACGCGCACCGGTTCGCTGGGTGACGTGATGAAGGAATCCGTGGAGGCCGCGCGCACGGTCGTGCGCTCGCGTTCACGCCGGCTGGGCATCAAGGACGAGATGTTTGAAAAGCGCGACATCCACATCCACGTGCCCGATGGCGCCACGCCCAAGGACGGCCCCAGCGCGGGTGCGGCCATGACCACGGCGCTGGTATCGGCGCTGACCGGCATCCCGGTGCGTGCTGACGTGGCGATGACGGGTGAGATCACCTTGCGCGGCCAAGTCACGGCCATTGGCGGCTTGAAGGAAAAGTTGCTGGCGGCACACCGCGGCGGTGTGAAGACGGTGCTGATTCCGGAAGAGAACGTCAAGGACCTGCAGGACATTCCAGAAAACGCCAAGAACCACCTCGAGATCGTGCCGGTCAAGTGGATCGACCAGGTGTTGGAACTGGCGCTGGAGCGTATGCCCCAGGCCCTGCCCGAAGACGAACCGGTGACCGTCCCGGCCACGGCGCCCAAGGCAGACGCGGCACCGGCGCTGTCTGCGGATGGCCTGCCGCACTGATCTTGCAGAGGCGAAAGGAAGCCAGCTATAATGCAAGGCTCGACCCGATCGACAGGAAATCGACAGGAAATCGGTTCACGAAGTCAGTCAACATGCGGCGAGCAGAATGAAGAAAACGATGCGGGATTAGCTCAGTTGGTAGAGCGATACCTTGCCAAGGTATAGGTCGAGAGTTCGAGTCTCTTATCCCGCTCCAGATTTCAAAGAAAGGGAAGCTGAGGCTTCCCTTCTTTTTGCCCGAAAATGGCTGCATAGCAGACCCTGGCGCGATAGCAAAGCGGTTATGCAACGGATTGCAAATCCGTCTAGCCCGGTTCGACTCCGGGTCGCGCCTCCACCTATGAAAACGGCCCCTGATTCGGGGCCGTTCTTGCGTCTGCAGCGCGGTCGATGTAACGGTGGTTGTAAGACGATTTTCTGAGTCCGGCGCCAATGACGACGAACTCGGCGCAGCGGCCGGTACATGCCAAACTACGGTACGCTCACCCTCTGAGCCACTCTCGAACCGCTACAGGCGATGCCACGCGACCCCAGCTCCCGGAAGGCGACCCAAAGACTGACCTTGCCCCTGGAATCCGTACCCCATAACCGAGTCACGAATTGACTTGCCTTGGTTGATTGGCAAGCCAGTCTTGCTCGAACTTCATCGGGCTGACGTAGGCCAGCGTCGAGTGCGGCCGAGTGCGGCCGAGTGCGGT
>JBBRCN010000013.1:0-70225 GCA_038204775.1 Burkholderiales bacterium
TGAAGACGGCAAGCGCATCCGCTTGCAAGACCTGCCCAACCTGACCAAGAACCCGGGCAACGGTGTCGGCTTTGCCGCCTGGCCGGCCTACCGGGTGTCGAGTGGCGAGATGTGGAGCATGCAGCGCCGCCTGAACGACTGTTTTCGCCAACAGCGCTTCCCCTACCCCGGCTTTGCGTCCGAGGTCACGATTGCGCTGGGCGTCTACATGGGCGTCAACGCCATGGGCGCCGAGTCGATTGCGCCGGCCCTCAAGCGCTGACCGAACCAGGCTGACCACCATGCAAGACAAACACCTCTACCTGCTGGCCACCCTGGCCGCTGCGGTTCTCGTCGTGGGCTGCGCCACCGCCACCGGCCCTGGCCCGACATCGGCCGAGCTCGACCAGCAGGCCCTGGCGATGATCCATGCCTCGTTCCGAGACCAGGGCATTGCCAAGGTCGACCGCCTGAACCAGGACTTGGGGCAGGCGGCCTGCTCAGGCCCGACCCCGCCGCCTGAGGCCGTGGCCAAGCAGATCGAGGCGCAGGCCCTGGCCAGCATCCGCTGGCCGCAGGGCGGCCGGTACATCGGCGACTGGCGCGAGGGCGAAAAACTCGCCCAGAACGGCCGAGGCATGACCTGGACCGACAACAGCGCCGCACCCACCGCCAACGGTGCCCAGTGCTACAACTGCCATGAGATCGACAAGAAGGAGATCTCCTTCGGCTCCATAGGCCCCAGCCTGCACAACTACGGCAAGCTGCGTGGTGTCAAGGACGTGGCCGACCCGGCCTCGGCGGCCATCGTCCAGTACACCTGGGGCAAGCTGTGGAACAGCAAGGCCTACGCCGCCTGCTCCAACATGCCGCGCTTCGGCCATGCCCAGCTCTTGAATGAACAACAGCTTCGCGACGTGATGGCGCTGCTGCTCGACCCCAAGACGCCGGTCAATCAGTAAGCCCGGCCGGCCAGCCCGCTTCAGGCGGGCCTTTGCATTCGATCCATATCGTTGATTGCTGAACCATGAATCTTTCCAAGCGCGACTTCCTGCAAGTGATGGCCTCGGCATCCGCCGCCGGCATGGCGCTGGGCCGGTATGCGGACGCGGATGCGGCGACGGCAGAGCAAGGGCTTTACGACCTGCCGGCTTTCGGCAATGTCTCACTGCTGCACATGACCGACTGCCATGCGCAGCTCAAGCCCATCTACTTCCGCGAGCCCAGCGTCAATCTCGGGCTGGGCAGCATGCGGGGCCAGCTGCCGCATCTGGTGGGTGAGCACCTGCTGAAGGCCGCCGGTGTGCGGCCCGGCACGCAAGCGGCGCACGCCTATACCTACCTCGACTTCGACAAGGCCTCGCGCCGCTATGGCCGTGTGGGTGGCTTCGCCCATCTGGCCACGCTGGTCAAGCGCCTGAAGGCCAGCCGCCCCGGCGCGCTGCTGCTGGACGGCGGCGACACCTGGCAGGGCTCGGCCACCTCGCTGTGGACCGATGCGCAGGACATGGTGGACGCCAGCAAGCTGCTGGGCGTGGACGTGATGACCGGACACTGGGAGTTCACCTATGGCATGGATCGCGTGAAGGAAATCATCGAGAAAGACTTCAAAGGTCACGTCGAGTTTCTGGCCCAGAACATCAAGACCAACGACTTCGGCGACCCGGTGTTCAAGCCCTACACAATGCGCCAGATCAACGGCGTGCCGGTGGCCATCATCGGCCAGGCGTTTCCGTACACACCGATCGCCAACCCCCGTTACATGGTCGCCGATTGGGCCTTCGGCATCCAGGACGAGAACATGCAGAAGATGGTGGACGAGGCGCGCGGCAAGGGTGCGCAGCTGGTCGTCGTGCTGTCGCACAACGGCATGGACGTGGACTTGAAAATGGCCAGCCGGGTGCGCGGCATCGACGCCATTTTTGGCGGCCACACCCACGATGGCGTGCCGGTGGCCGTGCCGGTTAAAAACGCCGGCGGCACCACGCTGGTGACCAACGCAGGCAGCAACAGCAAGTTCCTGGGCGTGATGGACTTCGAGGTCAAGGACGGCAAAGTCAGCCAGTACCGCTACCGACTGCTGCCCATCTTCAGCAACATGCTCAAGGCCGACCCCGAGATGGACGCGCTGATCACCAAGGTGCGCGCTCCCTTCGCCGCCAAGCTCAGCGAGAAGCTGGCCATCACCGATGGCTTGCTGTACCGGCGCGGCAACTTCAACGGCAGCTGGGACCAGTTGCTGTGCGACGCGCTGATGGACGTGCAGGGCGCCGACATTGCATTCAGCCCCGGCTTTCGCTGGGGCACCAGCCTGCTGCCGGGCGACACCATCACACGCGAGCTGATGATGGACCAGCTGGCCATCACCTACCCCTACGCCACGCTCACGTCCATGAGCGGCGAGACCATCAAGACCATCTTGGAAGACGTGGCCGACAACCTGTTCAACCCCGACCCCTACTACCAGCAGGGCGGCGACATGGTGCGTGTGGGCGGCCTGCAGTACAGCCTGACGCCGCGCGAAAAGATGGGCTCGCGCATCGCCGACATGCGCTTGGGCGGCAAGGCCATCGAAGCCGGCAAGACCTACAAGGTTGCGGGCTGGGCGCCGGTGGCCGAAGAGGCCAGCCGCGCTGGCAACAAGCCGGTGTGGGAACTGGTGGAGACCTGGCTGCAGGGCCAGCGCGGCGGCCGCGTCAAGGTGCGCAAGATCAACACACCGCGGCTCGTGGGTGTGCAGGGCAACCCGGGTCTGGCGTAGTCTTGCCGACCCGATCAACTGGAGAAGAACCATGGGTATTTCGCAAATCGTTGTCGCCAGCGTGCTGGCCGTGCTGACTTTCACCGCACAGGCCCAGGACGCCGTCGTCTACCACATCGATGACGCCGCCACGCAGGGCCTCAAAGGCCTGCGCAACATCCGCAACCACATGGACGTGGACCCGTCGGCCAAGATCACGGTGGTCACACACGCCAATGGCGTGGACTTCCTGATGGAAGCGGCCAAAGACGCCAACGGCGGCGCCTTTGCCGGCCCGGTGGCGGCGCTGGTGGCACGGGGTGTGAAGTTCGAGGTCTGCGAGATCACGCTGAAGAACCGCAACCTGAAACGGGAGCAGTTCCTGCAGGAAGCGGAGTTCACGCCGTCTGGTGTGGTGCGTATCGCCAAGCTGCAGAAGCAGGGCGCGGCCTACATCAAGCCGTGAGCGCGCCCAGCGCTTGATGCACCGCAGCCGCCGTGAGCTGGACCGCCATCATCGATACGCTGGGTGAACCCGGCACCCTGGCGGCCACGGGTCTGCTCATCGGCACCGCCTTCGGTTTTCTGGCGCAGCGCTCGCGCTTTTGCCTGCGTTCGGCGGTCATCGAGTTCAGCCGCAACCTGGTGGGTGGCAAGCTGACGGTGTGGCTGTTTGCCTTTGCCAGCGCCGTCATCGGCACTCAGCTGCTCGCGCTGGCCGGCGCCTTCGACGCCAGCGAAGCGCGGCAGATCGCGGCCCGCGGCAGCTTGTCGGGCGCGGCCATCGGCGGCGCGCTGTTCGGTGCAGGCATGATCCTGGCACGCGGTTGCAGCAGCCGGCTGCTGGTGCTGGCTGCGCAAGGGAACCTGCGCTCGCTGGTCTCGGGTCTGGTGTTTGCCGTGACCGCGCAGGCATCCTGGACCGGTCTGCTGGCGCCAGTGCGTGAATCCATCAGTGCCTGGTGGACGGTGGAGGGCGGCTTTTCGCGCGACCTCATCGCCCGCACCGGCATCGGCCACGGTGGGGCGCTGTTTTTTGGCCTGCTGTGGTTGGCCGCCGCCGTTTTCTGGGCCCGCAGGCAGAAGGTCACAACCTGGGGCTGGGCCGGTGCCGCGGGCGTGGGGCTGAGCATCGCCGCGGCCTGGTGGGCCACCTACGCCATCGGTCGGGCTTCGTTCGACCCGCATCCCATCCAGGCGCTCAGCTTCACCGGCCCTTCGGCCGAGGTGCTGACCCGGGTGCTGTTTGTCAGCGACAAGCCCTTCAATTTCGACATGGGCTTGATGCCCGGTGTGTTCATCGGCAGCTTCCTGGCCGCGGCGCTCTTCAAGGAACTGAAGCTCGAAGGCTTTGCAGGCGGCGCCAGCATGCGCCGTTACATCGTCGGCGCCGTCTGCATGGGCTTCGGCGGCATGCTGGCCGGCGGCTGCGCCGTGGGCGCGGGCCTGTCGGGTGCGGCGGTCTTCACGATCACAAGCTGGGTCACGCTGACGGCCATGTGGGCAGCTGCGGCCCTGACCGACCGCCTGGTGGACCAGCGGCCGCAGCCCGGCGGTGTGCTGGACCAGGCCATGCCCGGCAACCCCACTCACGTGGCCACCTGAGACCTCTGTCGATGCGCCTGATTGCTGCTTCCATCCTGCTGACCACGCTGGTCCTGATCGTGCTGCCGGGCCTGGCGCGTGCACAAAGTGCCGAGATCCAGCGCGCCGAAGAGATCGTTCAGGGCAAGTGTTTCATCTGCCACGGCGCAGAAGGCGAAAGCTCAAGCCCGGTGTTCCCGCGCCTGGCCGGCCAGCACGCGGCCTACGTGGCGCGCCAGTTGGCCGACTACCAGAGCGGCCGCCGCAAGAGCAGCGCCATGCAGCCCATGGTGGACGGCCTGAACGCCGCCGACTTCGCGGCGCTGGGTCGTTTTTTCGAAACGCGCGAGGTTCGCCTGCACCCGGTGGAAGACCCCGAGCTGGCGCAGCTGGGGCGCTTCATCTACCTGCGCGGCAATCCGTACTCGGCAGTGCCGGCGTGCGCCAGTTGCCACGGCCCTGGCGGTCAGGGAAGTGCCACCTTGCCGCGCCTGGCCGGCCAGCACGCGCAATACACCGAGCGCCAGCTCAAGGCCTTCAACCAACGCGAGCGCACCAACGACAACGCCGTGATGCACACCGTGGCGGTCAAGCTGACCGAACTGGAATTGAAGGCCGTGGCCAGCTACATCAGCGGCCTGAAGTAGGGCGCTCAACCCACCGCGGTCTGCAGCACGAACAGGCGGCCTGACAGCGGCGCCGCGTCCAGCGCTTCGCGGCTGACCGCGTCGCGGGCCGTGGTGATGAAGAGGGTGTGGCCGTCGGCCCCGCCAAAGGCCAGGCCGCTGGGGCAGGGCACGGGCAGGGCCACCAGGCGGTCCAGCGAGCCGTCGGCCTCGAACCGCATCAGGCCCCAGCCGCCGCGCAAGGCGACCCAGACGCCGCCGCGCGGGTCCACCGCCAGGCCCGACAGGTGGCCCGAGCCTTTGGGCACCGTGGCCAGCCGGCGCAGCGCCGGGCTGCCGCGCCGCGCCGTCCACAAGCTGCCGCTGCCGGCACAGGCCATGTGCAACACGCTGCCCGCAGCATCCCAGGCCAGGGCCGATGCCGGCTCGGACAGGTCCCAGCCTGTCGTGACGACGGTGCCGGCGCTGCCCGCGGCGCCCTGCACCGGCGCCACGCGCCAGCGGTCACCGTCGGGCTGGCAGGCCCAGATGCCGCCGCTGGGGTCCACACACACGGCCGTGCTGTCGGCGCGCGGCGCGGTGCTGGCGTCGGCGGGCCGCACAGAGCCGTCGGCGAGCACACAGAACCAGGCACCGCCCCAGCGTGCGAGCACGGCACCGACGCTTCTGTCGCCCGTGCCGTTGCTGTTTCCGTTGCCCGTGCCGTGGCAAGGCAGCAGCGCCTGGATGGGCGCATCGGCGTGGGCCAGCAGCGTGTCACCCACGGCCGAGGCGCGGTGCAGCGTCGGGCCCAATGTGTCGGCCCAGACCAGGCTGGCCGTGCCGGGCAGCCAGCACGGAAAACGACCCTCGAAAGCCCAGGCGCCGTCCACCACACGCGCTTCGCCTTCGACACGTGGCAGCTGGGTGGCCGACAGCTGCGCGCCGATACGGCGGGCCGCTTCTGCCACTTCGGGCCCCAGCAGTTCGACCCGTTCGCTGGTCAGCCGGAAAGCCGGCCCGGCGACGCTGATGGCGCCGCGCACCTGGCCCGCGGCGTCGACGATGGCCGCGCCGCAGCAGCGCACGCCGGGCACGATCTCTTCGTCGTCGACGCTGAAGCCGCGGGCCGCGGCCACACGCAGTTCGGCCTGCAGGCGGCGGCGGTCGGTGATGGTGCGCGGGGTGACCGCGGTCATGGGCAGTTCACGCACCAGCGCGTCGCGTTCGTCGACGGGCAGCGCGGCCAGGATGGCCTTGCCCTGGCTGGTGCAGTGCAGCGGCTTGCGCTGACCCAGCGCCGACGCGCTGCGCTGGCCGTGTGCGCCGTCGCAACGTTCCAGCGCCACCACGTCCAGGCCGTCACGCGCGGCCAGGTAGCAGGTCTCGCCGGTCATGTCGCGCAGCGCGCGCAATTCGGCGCCGGCAGCGGCCACCAGGTCGGGCATGGCGTAGGCCGCGCGGGCGTACTCAAAACAGCGCATGCCCAGGCCGTAGACACGGCGCAGCGGGTCGCGCCGCAGCAGGCCGCGTGTGACCAAGGTGCCCAGCAAGCGGTACAGCGTGGTGCGCGGCAGGTTCAGGCGCGCGGCCAACTCGGTCTGGCTCAGGCCTGCGGGCGCGCTGCCGACGGCTTCCAGCACGTCCAGCGCTTTGTCCAGCGACGCAGTGCCTTCGGCAGCAGGGGTTTTGGGCAGGGGCATGGTCCCAGATGGTGGAACTGCAACAGAGCCGGTCACTGTACGCCGCTTGGTGCGCCGGGTGTGCCGGCCTAGCATGCGGCTGAATCCACTTCGTCCCAGCATTCGGAACATGGACACGCCCTTCACCCCCACACCGCCACCTGCGCGCGAGACCGTCCATGTCAGCGACAGCGTGCTGGACCGGCTGGCCCGCATCAGCAGCGGATCGCTCACCACCCAGCTGTACAAAAAGGGCTACCGCCAGCCGGTGCTGACCGGTTTGCGGCCCTTGCAGGCCAGCGTCAAGCCCTTCGCGGGGCGCGCCTACACCATGCGTTTCATCCCGGCGCGCGAAGACATCGACACCTACGCCACGCTGACCACCGCGCCCAACGCCGACAACCTGCAGTGGGTGGGCGTGGAACAGGTGGCGGCCGGCGACGTGATGGTCATCGACAGCCGCCGCGATGTGGCGGCCGCCAGCATGGGCAATATGCTGGTCACGCGCATGCAGTTGCGCGGCGCACGTGCGGTCATCACCGACGGGGCTTTCCGCGACGGCGCCGAGCTGGCGCGCATGGACTTTCCCGCCTGGTGCGCAGGCATCACCGCCACCACACGTCTGAGCTATCACCACGTGGCCGACCTGCAGGTGCCGGTGTCGTGTGCCGGCGTGGCGGTGTACCCCGGCGACGTGATCCACGGCGACGCCGACAACGTGAGCGTGGTCCCGGCTCACCTGGCCGCAGAAATGGCCGACCTGTGCGAGGCGCAGGACGACCTTGAAGCCTATCTGGCCACACGCTTGCGCAAGGGCGAAGCGCTGTGGGGGCTGTACCCGCCCAGCCCGGCCACACGGCAGCAGCACCAGGACTGGGTGGCTGCGGGCCGGCCGCCGCTGTGAAGAACGCTTTGAAGAACGCTATGAAGAACGCTTTGAAGAGCATCACCCCATGAACCCACACGAAGCCACCATCCGCCGCTACTTCGACGCCTGCAACGCCGGTGACCACGCTGCACTCGTCAGCTGTTTCACGGCCGACGCGGTGCACTACTTCCCACCGGGCCTGCCCGACATCCCCTGGCGCGGCGCCCACACCATCGCCGACAAATGGGTGTGGTGCGTGCAGAACCTGGGCTCGCAGTGGACCATCGAAAAGGTGCTGGTCAGCGGCGACGAAGCGGTCATCGAATGGACCCACTGGAAGCGCAACACCGGCACCGCGCAGCGCGGTGACGAGTGGTATGTGTTCGACGCCGGCACGGGGCTGATCGGCGAGATACGCGCCTACTACGCGGCACCGGCGGTGAAGGATGTCCAGCACATCCCGCGTGCAGCCAATGGGCTGCACGTGGGCGAGTTGGTGGACTTCGACTACGCTGGCCGCGGTTACCACCTGCGTTGGGAATGAACACCATGAATGACAGCACCTCGCACGACATCGACCAGGCTTGCCAGCTGGCCGCCGCAGCAGCCGACACTTTCGCGGCATCCACCGCAGCACAAAGGGCCACCCTGCTGCGTGGCCTGGCCACCGCGCTGGAAGGCGCACGCGACACCCTGGTGCCGCTGGCCGATGCCGAGTCGCATTTGGGCCCGGCTCGCCTGAACGGCGAACTGGACCGCACCTGTTTTCAGCTGCGCGGTTTTGCGGACCAGGTGGAAGCGGGCGCACATCAGGCGTTCAGCGAGGACGCCGCGGTGGCCGGGGCACCGCCGGCCGGACGGCCGCGCCTGGCGCGGGCACGCGTGGCCGTGGGCCCGGTGGCCATGTTCGCGGCCAGCAACTTTCCCTTTGCGTTTTCTGTGCTCGGCGGCGACACCGCGTCGGCTCTGGCCGCCGGTTGTCCGGTGGTGATCAAGGCGCACCCGGGACACCCGCAGTTGTCGCGAGCGACGTTTGCCCTTGCCACCGCGATGGTCTCCGTCCTGGGCCTGCCCGAAGGCACGCTGCAGCTGGTGCAAGGCGCTGGCATCGATGTCGGCGTGGCCTTGGTACGGCACCCGGCGATCGAGGCCGTGGCTTTCACGGGTTCGGTCAAGGGCGGTGTGGCCCTGCAGCGCGAAGCCAATGCCCGCGTGCGGCCCGTTCCTTTCTACGGCGAGCTGGGCTCCATCAACCCTGTGCTGGCACTGCCGGCGGCCTTGGCCGCCAACGGGCCCGCGCTGGCCACCGCGCTGGCCGGCAGCATCACCTTGGGCTGCGGCCAGTTCTGTACCAGCCCGGGGCTGGTGATCGTGCAGGACGACGCCGCTTCACAAGCCTTCGTGCAGCAACTGGGCGAAGCGCTGGCTGCAGCCAGGCCACACGCCATGCTGCACGATGGCATCCGCGCCAACTTCGAAGCCGGTGCAGCGCGTGTGCAGGGCCACGAGGGGGTGCACACACATGTGGCCGGCGATGAAGACGCGGCCACGCCGCAGCCGCGCCTGTTTGCCACCGACGCTGCCACCTTCATCGCCAGCGAAACCTTGCACGAAGAGGTCTTCGGGCCGAGTGCCCTGGTGGTAACCACCAATTCCTTCGACGAATCGCTGGCCGTGCTGCGCGCCGTGCAGGGCAGCCTGACGGTGACCTTGTGGGGCGCCGACGCCGACACCCTCGACAACCGCCGCCTGGTGCGCGCCGCACAGGGCATCAGTGGCCGGGTGCTGTTTGCCGGCGTGCCCACGGGCGTGGCGGTCACGGCCGCGCAGCAGCACGGCGGGCCCTGGCCTTCGTCCACCCAGGCCTTCAGCACCAGCGTGGGCTACGCGGCCATGGAACGTTTTCTGCGCCCGGTGGCCTTGCAGGACGCGCCGCAGTGGCTGGTGGATGCCAAGGGTCAGGCATGAGCGAACCGCAAACCAAAAAGCCCGAGGACCTGCGCAGCGCCCGCTGGTTTGCGCCCGACGACTTTCGCAGCTTCGGCCACCGCAGCCGCGTCATGCAGATGGGCTACGCACCCGCCGACTGGGCGGGCAAACCGATCATCGCCATCGTCAACACATGGAGCGACGCCAACCAGTGCCATGCGCACTTCAAGCAGCGGGTGGACGACGTGAAGCGCGGCGTGCTGCAGGCCGGCGGCTTTCCGCTGGAACTGCCCGCCATCAGCTTGAGCGAAAGTCTGGTCAAGCCGACCACCATGCTGTATCGCAACTTCCTGGCCATGGAAACCGAGGAACTGCTGCGCTCGCACCCGGTGGACGGCGCGGTGCTGATGGGTGGCTGCGACAAGACCACACCCGGCCTGCTGATGGGCGCGCTGAGCATGGGCCTGCCCTGCATCTACCTGCCCGCCGGCCCCATGCTGCGCGGCAACTGGAAGGGCCAGGTGCTGGGCAGCGGCAGCGACGCCTTCAAGTACTGGGACGAACGCCGCGCAGGCCGTTTGTCCGACCAGGCCTGGCAAGAAATGGAGGCCGGCATCGCGCGCAGCAACGGCACCTGCATGACCATGGGCACCGCGGCCACGATGATGGGCATTGCAGAAGCCATCGGCTTCACGCTGCCCGGCGCCAGCAGCATTCCGGCGGCAGACGCCAACCACATCCGCATGTCGGCTGAGTGCGGCCGTCGCATCGTGCAGATGGTGTGGGACGACCTGACGCCGGCCAGGATGCTGTCGCGCAAGAACTTCGAAAACGGCATCAACGTGGCCATGGCCATGGGCTGCAGCACGAACGCGATCATTCACCTGGTGGCCATCAGCCGCCGTGCCGGTCATGCGGTGACGCTGGACGACTTTGACGCAGCCAGCCGGCGTGTGGGCGTGATCGCCAACATCCGCCCCAGCGGCACCACCTACCTGATGGAGGACTTTTTCTACGCAGGTGGCATGCCGGCACTGATGGCCACGATGCGCATGCACCTGCACACCGACGCGCTGACGGTCAACGGCCGCACGCTGGCGCAAAACATCGAAGGCGCCGAGGTCTACAACCACGACGTCATACGCCCGCTGACGAACCCCATCTACGCCGAAGGTGCGCTGGCCGTGCTGCGCGGCAACGTGGCACCCGACGGCGTGGTCATCAAGCCCAGCGCCTGCCTGCCGCATCTGCTGCAGCACACGGGCCGCGCGCTGGTGTTCGACGACTACCCCGCGCTGAAGCAGGCCGTGGACGAACCCGACCTGGACGTCACCGGCGACGACATCCTGGTGCTGCGCAACGCCGGCCCCAAGGGTGCGGGCATGCCCGAATGGGGCATGTTGCCCATCCCCACCAAGCTGCTGAAAGCCGGTGTGAAAGACATGCTGCGCTTGAGCGATGCGCGCATGAGCGGCACCAGCTACGGCGGCTGTCTGCTGCACTGCAGCCCCGAGGCCTACATCGGCGGCCCGCTGGCCTTCGTGAAAACCGGCGACACGATCACGGTAGACGTGCCTGCGCGCAGCATCCACCTGAACATCAGCGACGAAGAGTTTGCGCGCCGCCAAGCCGATTGGAAGCCGCTGCCGCGCCGCTACGAACGTGGCTACGGCTGGATGTTCGGCCAGCACATTTTGCAGGCCGACCAGGGCTGCGACTTCGACTTCCTGGAAACATCGTTCGGCGCACCGGTGAGTGAACCGGTCATCTACTGAACAACACCATGAATCCGAAGACTCGACAACAACTGATGGGCGTGAGCACCGCCACGCTGTGCACCGCGCTGTTCAGACGCGGCTTGCGCAACCAGTTCATCCAGGACGTGCGACCGGTGCGTGGCATGGGGCAGCAAAGCCTGCCCAATATGGTGGGCCCGGCCTTCACGCTGCGCTGCATCCCGGCGCGGGAAGACCTGAACCCCATCGGCGTGTTCCAGGACCGTGCGCACCCGCAGCGCAAGGCGGTGGAAGAGTGCCCGGCAGGCGCGGTGTTTGTCAACGAAGGCCGCAGCATCCTGGGCCTGTACCCGGCCACGGACGAACAAAGCCGAATCGACTTCGCGGCCTGGCGCACGGCCAAGGGCCGCTGAGCCCTTGCGCGGTCAGGCCCGACCTCGCCGAACGGCAAGCACGTGAATCGCAGGCGGCGTGTGCGCCTGTGCGCCACCCTCAGCGGGATGTTGGCGCTGGCCTGTGTCTGGGCCTTCTTCGACTCGCGCCAGGAAATCCCGACACAAGACCTGCAGCGGCGGTGTGGCTGTGGTGCTATCCACTGAAGGTGCGAGCGGTCCGCGTTTGATCGGATTGCCTGGTGTGCTCGAGCCGCCCAAACTGTGCCTTCCAATGAATCGAAAGACCGGCTTGACCCAGCCCAGCAGCCCCTTGATCACCGTCCGCGAAGCCACGCTCAACTTCCTGCGCCAGGTGGGCATGAGCACCATCTTCGGCAACCCGGGCTCGACCGAGCTGCCGCTGTTCCTGAACTTCCCTTCCGACTTTCGCTACGTGCTGGGCTTGCAGGAAGCGGTGGTGGTGGGCATGGCCGATGGTTACGCGCAGGCCATGCACAACGCCAGTTTCGTGAACCTGCATTCGGCCGCGGGTGTCGGCCATGCCATGGGCAACATCTTCACCGCGCACAAGAACCGCACGCCCATGGTCATCACGGCCGGGCAGCAGGCGCGTTCGATCTTGCCGTTCGACCCCTTCCTGCACAGCGCGCAGGCCACCGAACTGCCCAAGCCCTACGTGAAGTGGAGCGTCGAGCCGGCACGTGCGCAAGACGTGCCGCTGGCCATCGCCCGTGCCTACTACATCGCCATGTTGCCGCCGCGTGGGCCGGTGCTGGTGTCGATACCGGCCGACGACTGGACGCAGCTGACCGAGCCCCTGGCCGTGCGCCAGGTCAGCACACAACTGCGCCCTGAGCCGGCCCTGCTGGCGCAACTGGGCGATGCGCTGGATGCGGCGCAGCGGCCGGCTTTTGTCATCGGCGCCGCGGTGGACCGCGACGGCGCCTGGGACGCCGTTGTGGCGCTGGCCGAACGCCATAACGCACGTGTTTTTGCTGCGCCCATGTCCGGCCGTTGCGGTTTTCCTGAAGACCACCGCCTGTTCGCCGGCTTCCTGCCCCCCATGCGCGAACGCATCGTGCAGCTGTTGGCCGGGCACGACCTGGTGTTTGCCGTGGGCGCACCGGCTTTCACCTACCACGTCGAAGGCCAGGGCCCGCATGTGCCGGCTGGTGCGCAGCTGGTGCAGTTGATCGACGACCCGCAGATCGCGGCCTGGGCGCCGCTGGGGCTGTCGGTGGTGTCCAGCATCCGGCTGGGCTTGCTGGACCTGCTGGCGCGACCAGCGCCGGCGGTGCAGCGGCCGCTGCCACCGGCCCGCGAACCGCGACCGCCGGCGCCGCCACCCGCAGCAGGCGAACGACTGTCCGTGGCCCATGTGCTGCAGATGCTGGACAGCTTGCGCGGCCGCAGCAGCGTCGTCGTCGAAGAGGCGCCCACCGCCCGCGCCGTGATGCACCGCCATTTGCCCATCTATGAAAGCGAGACTTTCTACACCATGTGCAGCGGTGGCCTGGGCCACGGCCTGCCCGCCGCCGTGGGCGTGGCGCTGGCACGGCCCGACAAAAAGGTCATCGCGCTCATCGGTGACGGCTCGGCGATGTACGCCATCCAGGCGCTGTGGAGCGCGGCGCAGCTGAAGCTGCCCATCACCTTCATCATCCTGAAAAACCGCCGCTACGCCGCGCTGCGTGAATTTGCAGCCGTCTTCGGCTATCGCCCGCAAGACCCGGTGGCCGGCACCGACTTGCCCGACCTGGACTTCGTGGCCCTGGCCGCGGGTCATGCCGTGCAGGGGGTGCGGGTGGAAGACAGTGACAGCCTGCACGTTGCGCTGACCTTGGCGCTGAAGGCCGACGCGCCCATGCTGGTGGAAGTGGAAGTGGCTTGAAGGTCTTTTAGAAGCTAACATCCAAAAGAAGGAGACATACATGAACGGATCGTGGATCGCGGCTGCCGTGTGTTCGGTGGCTGCCCTCGTGGCCTGGCCGAACACCGCCCAGGCCCAGGCCTGGCCCAGCAAGCCCATCAAGGTGGTGGTCAACTTCCCGCCCGGTGGCGCCGCCGACCAGATTGCGCGCGCCGTCGGCCAGCCTTTGCAAGACGCACTGGGTCAGCCGGTGGTGATCGAAAACCGCGGCGGGTCGGGCGGCAACCTGGGCGGTGATGCGGTGGCCAAGTCGGCAGCCGACGGCTACACGCTCTTGATGAGCTCGGGTGGCATGGTGTCGGTCAACCCGCACATCTACGCCCGCATGTCTTTCGACCCCACGAAGGACCTGGTGCCCGTGGCCGCCGCTGCGCGTGTGCTGGTGTTCCTGGTGGTGCGCAGCGAAAGCCCGATCACCGACTTCGCAACCTTCCGTGCCGACCTGAAGGCCAACCCCGGCCGCCGCAGTTTTGGTTCGCCCGGCAACGGCAGTTCACCGCACCTGGCGGCAGAAATGATGAAGAGCATGACCGGCACCTTCGCCGTGCACGTGCCCTACCGCGGCGCCGCACCGGCGCTGACCGACCTGCTGGGCGGCCAGTTGGACTTTCTGTTCGACCCCGGAATCGCCGTGCCGCACATCCGTTCCGGCAGGTTGCGCCTGCTGGCCGTGGGCAGCCCCAGCCGGTCGCCGCTGTTTCCGAACGCGCCGACGCTGGACGAAGTTGGCCTCAAGGGCTTCGACGCCGACACGGTGTTCGGCTTCTACGCCCCCGCCGGCACACCGGCCGCGGTGGTGACGCGTCTGAACACCGAGATCAACCGCATCCTGGCCACACCGGCGATGAAGGACCGCATCCAGGCCTTGGGCGGTGTGCCCGCGCCCATGACACCGGCCGAGTTTGCGGCCAAGGCGGCTGAAGATTCAAAGCGCTTCGGCGGCATCATTCGTGAACGCAAGATCTCGGGCGACTGAGCGGCCAGGAGCAGACTTCCAAAATGAGCGACATGCACCTGATCCCCTTGCCCCGCCTGCAAGAAGCCATGCGCCTGCTGGTGCGCGGCTTTGGCAGCTCTCCCGACGAAGTGAATGCCGTGGTCGACAACCTGATCGATGCCAACCTCACGGGTCACGACTCCCACGGCATCGGCATGCTGCCGCGTTATGCCAAGTCTTACCTCGAAGGTGGCCTCCAGCCCAACACCGCGGTGCGCGTGGTGCACGACGGCGGCACGCTGCTGCGGCTGGATGGCAACGCGGGCTTTGGCCAGGTGGTGGGCGCACAGGCCATGGCACTGGGCATCGAACGTGCACACAAACAGGGCAGCTGCATCGTGGCCCTGGGCAACGCGCACCACCTGGGCCGCATCGGCGCCTGGGCCGAACAGGCGGCCGCCGCGGGGCTGGTGTCGATGCATTTCGTCAACGTCATCTCACGCGCCATCGTGGCACCGCATGGTGGCGCCGACGCACGCTTCGGCACCAACCCTTTTTGCGCTGGCGTGCCGCTGCCCGGGCGGCCGCCGGTGATCCTGGACTTTGCGACCAGCGCCATCGCTCAAGGAAAGACCCGCGTGGCGCACAACAAGGGCGTGGCGGTTGATGCGGGTCAGCTGATCGACGACCAGGGCCAGCCCACGACAAACCCGCGCTACACCGTGGTGCCACCCTTCGGCGCGCTGCTCACCTTTGGCGGTGAAATGGGCGGCCACAAGGGCTACGGCCTGGCGCTGATGTGCGAGTTGCTGGGCGGGGCACTGGCCGCGGGCCTGACCTGCCATGAACCCGCCGACGGCCGCATGCGTGTGCTCAACGGCATGTTCAGCGTGCTGCTCGACCCGGCCGCGCTGGGCGGCACGGCGGCCTTCGAACAGGAGGCCGAAGCTTTTCTGAACTGGGTGCAAGCCAGCCCGCCGCGTGAGGGCTTCGGGCCGGTGCAGGTGGCCGGTGATGCAGAACGTGCGCACCGCGCCACGCGCACGGCGCAGGGTGTGTCGGTGGACCCCACCACCTGGGCCGAGATTGTGCAAGCCGCGCGCAGCCTGGGTGTGGAGCCGGGTGCCGTGGCAGCGGCTGCTGGCGTGAACTGACCTGCCTTGGCGTGCGGGCGCGACCTGCGCCCCAAGCTCACAGGTTCAAGGCCGCTTGCCGAACTCCGCCGTCTGCTGCGTCCAGCGCCCCGCCTGTTCGCTGAGCGAAAAGCCCAGCCCCGGCCGGTCGGGCACGTGCATGCGGCCACCTTCGATGCGAAGTCGCTCGTTGAACATCGGCTCCAGCCATTCGAAATGTTCGACCCAGGGCCCGTGCGCGTAGGAGGCACTCAGGTGCAGGTGGATCTCCATCGCAAAGTGCGGCGCCATGCGGATGCGCGCCTGGTCGGCCAACGCCATGATCTTCAGCATGGGCGTGATGCCACCCACACGCGGCGCGTCGGGCTGGATGAAGTCCACGCTGCGGTGGCGGATGAGTTCCCAGTGTTCGGCCGGACTGGTGAGCATTTCGCCGGTGGCGATGGGCGTGTCCAGCATGGCAGCCAGTGCGGCGTGGCCTTCGGCGTCGTAGGCATCCAGCGGTTCTTCGATCCAGGTCAGGTTCAACGGCTCCACCAGCTTGCCGAAGCGTTGCGCGGTGCTGCGGTCCCATTGCTGGTTGGCGTCGATCATCATGGCCGTCTTTCCGCCATCCAGCCTATTGATGCATTCATGCACGGCCGTCACACGTGCCAGGTCGATCATGGGGTCGGGCTGGCCGACCTTGATCTTGATGCCGCCGATGCCGCGCGCGATCGACGCTTCCACGTTCTGCAGCACCTCTTCGATGGGCATGTTCAGGTAGCCGCCGCTGGTGTTGTAAACCTGCACGCTGTCGCGGTGCGCGCCCAGCAGCTTGGCCAGCGGCAGCCCGGCGCGCTTGGCCTTCAGGTCCCACAACGCGATGTCGAAGGCCGCGATGGCTTGCGTGGCCAGCCCGCTGCGGCCCACGCTGGCGCCGGCCCAGCTGAGCTTGTCCCACAGCCGCGCGATGTCGTTCGGGTCTTCGCCGATGAGCGCCGGTGCAATCTCTTTGGCGTGTTCGTACTGCCCCGGTCCGCCCGCACGTTTGCTGTACGAAAAGCCGATGCCGTGGTGGCCCTGCTTCGTGGCGATCTCGGCAAAGACAAACGCGATCTCGGTCAGCGGCTTCTGGCGCCCGGTCAGCACCTTGGCGTCGCTGATCGGGCTGGCCAGCGGCAGAAAGGTGAGGTGCAGCTTCACCCACTCGATGCGGTCCGTCGTGGCCTCGCCGGTGGCCAGGCCCGCGGCCAGCGGGTTGGCCGCGATGAGGCGCGTGGGCTGGCTCGTCATCTGGGTGTTCAGTTCGGTGTTCAGTTCGGCGTTCAGTTGGGCGTTCAGTTGGGCTTGATGCCGGCGGTCTTGATGACCTTGGTCCAGAGGTCGATCTCGTCCTTGACGAACTTGGTGTACGGCCCACTGCCCTGCACGGGCACCACAAAGCCCACCGATTCCATGCGCTGCTTGATCTCGGCGCTGCCCATGATCTTTTTCATGGCTGCTTCCAGCTTGTCGACGATCGGCTGCGGTGTGCCCTTGATTGCCGACAGCCCGCTCCAGCTGAGTGCCACATAACCCTTGAGGCCGCTCTCGGCGATGGTGGGCACATCGGGGTACTGCGGGTTGCGCTGTTCGCTGGTCACGGCCAGTGCACGCAGCTTGCCAGCCCGCACATGCTGCAGCGCCGCGTCCTGGTTGATGAAGATCATCGGAATCTGGTTGCCCAGCAGGTCGGACAACATCGGGCCGCCACCGCGGTAGGGAATGCCCACGATGAACAGCGGTTGAGCGTTGATGCCGCCCACCTGCTTCATCAACTCCATCGCCATGTGTCCGCTGGCCGCATGGGTGTAGCCGTAGTTCATCTTGCCGGGGTTCTTGCGGATGTAGTCGATCAGTTCCTTGAAGGTCTTGAAGGGCTGGTCGGGGTGCACCACCAGCACATTGGGGCCGCTGTGGATCTGGCTGATGTGGACAAAGTCCTTGTTGCTGTCGTAGGCCAGCTTGTCATCCAGGCCATGGGCCACGGCGTTGCTGCCGACGCCGGTCAGCACAAGGGTGTAGCCATCGGGTGCGGCCTTGGCTGCACGTGCGGTGCCGGTGATGCCACCTGCGCCGCCGATGTTTTCAATGATGAAGGGCTGGCCCAGTTCCTTGGCTAGCGCTTCGCCGGCCATGCGCGCCATCACGTCGCTGGTGCCACCGGGCGGGAAGGGCACGATGATCTTCACCGGCTTGCTGGGCCAGGCGTCTTGCGCCAGCACGGGCAGGGCCAGCAGGCTCAGGGTGGCGGCAGCGGCCGCCAGCAGTTTGCGTCGGGTCATTGGGAATGTCTCCTGTTGTCGTCGGGATCAGTTTTTGGGCGTGTGCCACGCACCCGCAGCTTGCAGCAGACCACGGGTGTAGCCCAGCGCAAAGCCCATGAAACGTTCGCGCCCTTCGTCGAGCTCGCTCACGGGCACGTGGTCGGGGCACAAGGGGCCGGCATAACCACCACGTTGATAGGCTTTGACGGCCTGGAACATGTCCACGTCGCCTTCGTCGGGAAACACTTCCTGGAAGTCGAGGTAGCCGCCGCGGATGTTGCGAAAGTGGACCATGAAGATGCGGCCGGTGGCCGCAAATTCCTCGATCACCGGGATCAGCGCTTCGCCGGGCCGGGTGAACATCTCGGCCACGGTGCCCTGGCAGAAGTTCAGGCCGTGATTGGGGCTGGTGCTCAGGGCCAGGAAACGACGCATGCCGTCGGCCGAGCCCACCACGTGTTCGATGCCGTTCAGGCCGCCCACCGGATAGGCCGGGTCATGCGGGTGGCAGGCCAGGCGCACGCCCGCGCGGTCGGCGGCGCTGACCAGGCCCTCGACCAGGAATTCGATGGCGTCCCAGCCGGCTTTTTCGGACACAGGCGGCACCGCACGCGCTTCTTTCTGGCCGCACAACAGTGCGCTGGCGCTGCCGCCTTTTTCTTGCGCGGTCTCTTGCGCAGTCGGGTAGCCCACGCCCCAATACGAATGCCGGCGGTCGGCCTCGGGTGTGTACTTGGTGTGGCAGAAACCGGAATTGCTGCAACCGCCGCGCCCGGGCTTCAGCGCCGTGCGTGTGATGCCCACCATCTGGACGTTGTACTTCAGGCACTCGATGCCCGCATCGGCCGCCACCGCGATGTTGCGAGCCAGGATGTCGCGGCTCTTCCTGGCGCTGTCCAGGTCAACCAGGCTGTCCAAGAGGATGGCGCCCACGTCCAGTGCAAACACGTCCAGCTTGAGGTCGAAGCCTTCGACCCAGTGGCGGTAGTCGCGCAACTTTCTGGCATCCCACTCGACGACACCGCCCTGCCTCGCGTGGGTGGCCGACACACCTTCGGTGCCGCGGTTGTCCAGCACCACATGCTGCACGCCGAACTGGGCTGACAGACGCAGCCGCCGCGCGTCGGGGTTCAGGAGCTGCTCGCTGATGTACATGGCCGGGCGGATTGTTTGCCCTGCGGCGCCCAGCGGCAACGGCGGTGTTCCCCAAGCGGCGCGGCCCTGTCCCAGATGCTGGGACAGGGCCGCGCGGACGGTATTTGCAGGGTGCCGTCAGGCGTTGAGCATGTCGTTCCAGATGTTGTCGGCCCAGCTCAGCGCATAGCGGCCCTCGATCTGGTTGGCCGCCGCGCTGACGCCACCCGAGCCCGCCACGGTCTTGAAGGTCTTGTCGGCCGCGTCGTACTGGTGCACGCTGGCCACGTGCACCGCGTCCTGCGCCGTGACGAAGCTGTAGCAGGTGTTCATGACCACCGGCGTGGTGTTCACCGGCTTGCCCTGCAGCAGTTCGATGATGGCCGCTGCCGCCACCTTGGCGTGCTGGTTGGCCATGTGGCCGCTCTTGGGCATGGCCGGCGCGCTGAAGGTGGTGTCGCCCAGCACGTGGATGCCAGGCACGGCCGTGCTTTCCATGGTGAGCCAGTTCACGCCCACCCAGCGGTTGTTCATGTTCAACAGGCCGGCGCTGCGCGCGATGTCACCGCCGCGCTGCGGCGGAATGACGTTCAGCACGTCGGCCTTCACGTCTTCGAATTCCAGCTTGGCCACCATCGCGCCTGCGCTGCCGCTGACTTCCTTGAGCGCGGCGTTGGGCCGGTACTCGACGATGCCCTTGTAGTGCTGGTCCCAGGCCTTCATGAACAGCGCCTTCTTGGACGTGATGTCGGGGTTGCCGTCCAGGATCAGCACCTTCGAGCGCGGCTTGAACTGCTTGAAGTAGCTGGCCACCATGCAGGCACGTTCATACGGCCCGGGCGGGCAGCGGTAGGGTGCCAGCGGGATGGTCATGGCATAAACACCGCCGTCGGGCATGGCCTGCAGCTGCTGGCGCAAGGCCACGGTCTGCGGGCCGGCCTTCCAGGCGTGCAGCACACGGCCGCTGTCCAGTGCGGCCGCCAGGCCCGGTGTGCTGTCGAGCGTGAAGTCCACACCCGGCGACAGGATCAGGCGGTCGTAGGGCAATTCACTGCCGTCGGCCAGCCGCACCTTCTTGGCGACGGCGTCCACGGCGGTCACGTCGCCTTGCACCACCTTCACACCCATGGCACGCAGGCCTTCGTAACCGCGGGTGATGTCAGCCATCTGCTTGTGGCCGCCCAGCACCAGATTGCTGATAGGGCAACTGATGAAGCTGGCGTTGCGTTCGACCAGTGTGACGTCGATGTTGCCGCCCCACATCTTCAGGTAGCGCGCGGCGGTGCTGCCACCATAGCCGCCACCGACGATGACCACGCGGCCGATGGACGGTCCGCTGGCCATGCCCGTGGCACAGCCGGCCAGGGCCAGGCTGCCGAAGGCCAGGCCTGCGCCCAGCAGGTGGCGGCGTGACAGGGCGCCGATGAGGTCGGGCGATGTTTTGTGGTTCATGGTGTCGCTCCTCACTTGTTGGGCTTCTGGGCGGCAAAGTAGGCGGCGATGAGCTTGATCTGCTCGTCGGTGTAGCCCTTGCTGATCTGGTGCATGATGGTTGCGGGCTGGTTGCCGTTTTTGTAGTCGGCCAGCATCGCGACGATCTTGTCGGCAGCCACACCCGCCAGCGGCTTCATGTCGCCACGTGCATTGCCGTTGGTGCCATGGCAATTGGCGCAGGTGGCGGCCAGATTGCGCGCCAGGTTCAGGTCCTGGGCCATCGCCAGCGGCGCGGCCAGGGTCAAGGCGGCCAGCACAGCCTGGGCTGCGCGCGGGGTTCGGGTCATCGTTGTCTCCTTGGGTTCAGCCTGGGGATTTTGCGGTCGGACCTGGCGTCGCGCCGCCGGGTGGTTTCTCGGGCCTGTTGCGCCCGGCGTGCGTGTTCCGTTCGCGGGGCTTGCCAGCCGCCGACGGCCGGTGCCTAATATCAATTCATTCGAATGTACGGCTGCATGAACATACTGACCAGGGTAAAGACCCGACATTGCTGGCCGCGCTGCGGCTGGGCGGTGCCGTTTCAGCTGGTGTTGAGCGCACTGCTGGGTCTTGCTGCGGGCGTGGCGCAGGCGCAGCGCGTCGAGCCGGTGGCTGTGGCCCCGGGCGTGTGGATGGTGCAGGGCCTGTCGGCCCTGGGCAGCACGGCCAACCGCAACTTCATCAGCAACGCGGCCTTTGTCGTCACGCCCGAAGGTGTGGTCGTGGTGGACGCGTTGGGCTCACCGGCGCTGGCGCGTGAGCTGGTGGCGGCCATCGCGCGCATCACTGCGCAGCCCATCAAGCACCTGATCGTCACCCACTACCACGCCGACCACATCTACGGCCTGCAGGTGTTCAAGGACCTGGGTGCCACCATCACCGCGCACCAGGCTGGGCAGGCCTACCTGCACAGCGACACCGCCGTCTTGCGCCTGCAGGCCAGCCGCGAAGAGCTGGCGCCCTGGATCGACGCGCAGACGCGCCTGGTGGCGGCCGACCGCTGGATCACCGAGACCACCCGCTTCACCCTGGGTGGTGTGGACTTCGTGCTGCAGCCCGCCGGCCCCGCACACACCCCCGAAGACCTGGTGCTGCTGCTGCCGCAACAACGTGTGCTGATTGCGGGCGACCTGGTGTTCCGCGGCCGGGTGCCTTTTGTCGGCCAGGCCGACAGCGGGCGCTGGATCGCAGCGCTGGACCGCCTGCTGGCCCTGCGTGTGGCCATCATCGTGCCCGGCCACGGCCCGGTGTCCACCAGCGCAGAGTCCGACCTCATGCTCACCCGCGACTACCTGCAGCACCTGCGTGCCACGATGGGCCAGGCGGCCAGCAACCTGGAGCCCTTTGAAGAAGCCTATGCCAAGGCCGACTGGTCGCGCTTTGAACACCTGCCGCTGTTCAAGGCCGCCAACCGCATCAACGCCTACAACACCTACCTGCTGATGGAACAGGTCGGCAAGTGAAGCGCCGCGACACACTGCTGTTGGCCGCCGCCGCCTGGACCTTGCCGCAGCTGGCCCGGTCGGCGCCAGCACAAACCGGGCAAGCCGTGGCCTGGCCGGTGGTCACGCTGCTGGACGGTACACGCCTGGAAGCCACCCAGCTGCGGGCGCAAGCGGCCGTGGTGGTGTTCTGGACCACCACCTGCCCCTTCTGCCGCCGCCACAACCAGCACGTGGAAAAACTGCACCGCGCGGCGCAGGCGGCCGGCCTGCCGCTGCGTGTGCTGGGTGTGGCGCGAGAGCGGAATGCCGCTGCGGTGCGCCGCTATGCTCAGCAGCAGGGCTACACCTTCCCCATCACGCTGGACCACGCGCCGCTGGCTGCGGCCTTGAGCGAACGAAACGTCATCCCGCTGACCGCGGTGGTCGACCGCCTGGGGCGCCTGAAGCAGGTTCTGCCGGGTGAGATGTTCGAAGAAGACGTGCTGGAACTGCTGCAGCTGGCACAAGCCGGAACCCGTTCATGACACACAAGCCATTGATCGTCACGCCCTTTGCCCTGGCCTTGTTGTGCGGCGTTGCACTGGCCCAGGCCCCCGCGTCGCGGCCGCTGCACCAGTACCCGGCCGCCGATCTGGCGCTGGGGCAGCGTCTGATCACTGAACACAAATGCAGCGCCTGCCACGCCGCCAAGGTGGGTGGCGACGGCTCGGCCGTCTACCGCCCGGCCGGGCGCGTCAACACGCCCAGCGCCTTGCTCACGATGGTGGAGCGCTGCAACACCGAGCTGAACCTGGGCCTGTTTCCTGAAGACGTGATGGCCGTGGCGGCGGTGCTGCAGCGTGATCACTACCGCTTTGCAGCGCAACCGGCCGGCCGCTGACTGTCGCGGTCACTGCCCGCCGTCTCTGCCCGCCGTCTCTGCCCGCCAGAACCACCCGCCAAGATCGCGCCATGGCCCATCCCACTGCCCCCGCAAGCACCGCCGACGAATCCGACCAGGTCTTTGACTCGGCGGCCGAGTTGTTCCGCCTGTTGGCCACGCCCATACGCCTGAAAATCATCAGCGCCTTGTGCGAGCAGGAAAAGAACGTGTCGCAGCTGCTGTCCGAGATCGACACCACGCAACCCAACATGAGCCAGCACCTGGCCACGTTGTACCGCGCCGGTGTGCTGGCGCGCCGCCGCGATGCGACGCAGATCTACTACCGCATCGGCAGCGAACGCGCCGCCACGCTGTGCCGCGCAGTGTGCATGCAGATCGCGGTTGAATATGACGGCGTTGTCGAGATTCCGGCTGCTCAACGGCTGGCGCCACGCGGGCTGCCGACCTGATGCGGCCGGGCGCCGCCGGCGCCCCGCATGTCAGATCAAGCCGGCCCGACCGAGATTGAAGCCCTGCGCGACGATTTGCGTCGGGAACACGCCCAGGGCATCGTTGTAGGCCGCAGCCGCTTCGTTGAACAACTGCCGCGCAAACGGCAGGCGTGCCTGGCCTTCGCGCCAGCTGGCGGCCAGCGGCGCCACCGGGTCTTGCAGGCGCAGTTCGGTGTGCTGGTCCAGCAGCGCCAGCACGCGGCTGGCGGCGGCGGCCAGGGTGGACTCTGCGGTCAGCCAGGCTTGCGCGCGTGATTCGTCCACGGGCCGGATTGCCATGGCTTTGGCGGCCTTGTCGGCTTCGGCGTGGGCGCTGCGCCAGGTGTCCAGAGCACCCTGTTCTGCGGCCATGGGTTCACGCAAAGCCGCCACCAGCGGGGCCAGCGCCGCGCCGCGCTGGTCCAGCGCCACTTGCACCTTGGCCCAGGCGTCGGCGATGCCGTTGCGCATGACCACCAGGCGGTTGTAGGCACCGATCACCCAGAACAGCAGCACGGCAAGCAGCAGCAGGCCGACGATGAACCATGGGCCGAAGGCTGCGCCGGACGCTGCTGCAGCCTGACCAGCAGCCACGCCCGACGCCGCCGTGTCAGCCACGCACTTCGCCCTGGCCCAGCACCACCCACTTCATCGAGGTCAGGCCTTCCAGCCCCACCGGCCCGCGGGCGTGGAACTTGTCGGTGCTGATGCCGATTTCCGCACCCAGGCCGTACTCAAAACCGTCGGCAAAACGGGTGCTGGCGTTGACCATCACGCTGGCCGAATCCACCTCGCGCAAGAAGCGCATGGCGTGGGGATGGTTCGTGGTCAGGATGGCGTCGGTGTGGTGCGAGCCGAAGCGGTTGATGTGCGCCAGCGCTTCGTCCAGCGTGTCCACCACCTTGATGCTGATGATGGGAGCGAGGTACTCGGTGGCCCAGTCTTCATCGCTGGCGGGCACGACGCCCTTGACACCCGCCAACAGCGTGGCCGCACGGGGGCAACAGCGCATCTCCACACCTTTGGCCGCAAACACGGCGGCCATGCGCGGCAGGAAGGCTGTGGCCTGCGCCGCGTGCACCAGCAGCGATTCGGCTGCATTGCAGGGGCTGAACTTCTGCGTCTTGGCGTTGTCGGTGACCTTCACCGCCAGGTCCAGATCCACCTCTTCATCGACGTAGATGTGGCAATTGCCGTCCAGGTGCTTGATGACCGGCACACGGGCTTCGGCGCTGATGCGTTCGATCAGGCCCTTGCCGCCGCGCGGGATGATCACGTCCACGTACTCGGGCATGGTGATGAGCCGGCCCACCGCCGCGCGGTCGGTGGTTTCCACCAGCTGAACGGCTTCAGGCGGCAGGCCGGCATCGGCCAGCGCAGCCTGCACCAGGCGCCACAGCGCCAGGTTGCTGTGCAGGGCCTCGGAGCCGCCGCGCAGAATGCAGGCGTTGCCACTCTTGATGGCCAGCGACGCGGCCTCGATGGTCACGTTGGGCCGGCTTTCGTAGATCATGCCGAAGACACCCAGCGGCACCCGCATCTGGCCCACGCTGATGCCACTCGGGCGGCGCTTGACGCCGGTGATTTCGCCCACCGGGTCGGCCATGCCGGCAATCTGCTCGCAGCCTTGTGCGACGGTCTCGATGATGGCCGGCGTGAGTTTCAGGCGGTCGATCAGCGGCTCGGCCAGGCCAGCCTGGCGTGCGGCCCGCAGGTCCAGCGCATTGGCCGCCTGCAGCGCGGCGGTGTCGCTGCGCAGCCGCGCGGCCAGGCTGCGCAGGGCGTGGTCCTTGGCGGCGGTGGCCGCGGCAGCCATGTGCGTGGCGGCCGCTCTGGCGGCCACGCCGACGTGGGCCATGTAGGCAGGGATGTCGCTGGGCGTCATGGCCGGCATTGTCCCAAATCGCCTGCCGGCGGGCCGACACAGCCCCGACCCGGGCCCTTCAACCCATCCAGCCCAGCACCGTCAGCCACAGTGTGGCCGTGGCCATGAAGGCCACCGTGGACACCACGATGGCCACCGTGGCCTCGCCTTCCAGCGTGCCGTAGCGTTGCGCAAAGATGATGGCGTTGCTGCCCACCGGCAACGCGCCCATCATCACCAGCACCGCCAGCGGCAGGCCGGACAGGCCAAAGCCCCAGTGCGCCACCACCAGCACCAGCGCCGGCAGCATCAGCAGCTTCAGCACCGACACCTGCAAGGCACCGCGCAAGCCGCCGCGCACGCCGTAGGTGGCCAGCGAGACACCGATCAGCACCAGGCACACCGGCACCACGGCGCTGCCCAGGCCGGCCAGCGTGAGGTCCAGCACCGGGTGCAGGCCCAGCCCGGTCATGTTCCAGGCCAGGCCCACCAGCACCGGCAGCACCACCGGGTGGATGACGGTATTGCGCAGTGTGGCGCGCAATGTGTCGGCGCGGCTGATGCTGCCGTCGGCACGGGCCACGTCACCTTCCACCAACACCGTCAGCAAGGTCAACAGCACCAGGCCGTGCACGCTGACCAGCGCGATGTGCAGTGCCAGGCCGGCTTCGCCAAACAGTGCGCTGGCCATCGGGATGCCCAGCTGCACCGCGTTGCCGTAGGTGGCGGCCACGGTGCGGGTGGCCGCATCGGCACCGGTGCCGCGGCTGCGCACGCGGTGCCAGGTGTAGACCGCCAGCGCAAAGAGGCCTGCCGGCACGAAGTAGGCGGCCAGCGTGTGCCAGGGCAGGGTGGACAGCTCGATGCGCTCCATGGTGCGGAACAGCAGCGACGGCACAAACAGATAAAAGGCCGTGTTGCTGAGCACACGCGCCGGATCCTGCAGGCCGCCTGAGACATCCAGACGCCCCAGCCAGCCGCGCCAGGCCGCCACGTAGCCCAGGCCCACCGTGGCCATGATGGCCAGCAGCTTGCTGATCACGGCGGCAGTCATCGCGCTGTCCCCGGCGCTCGGCGGCTGGCCCCGTTTGTGTCGCTCAAGCGGTGTCGATCAAGCGGTGTCGATCAAGCGGCGGTTTTTTTGGCCGCCACTTTCTTGGCCGCGGCCTTGGCCGGCGCACCCGCAACGCGCGGCGCACGCGGTTCGAACTCGAAGCTCACGCGCCCTTCCTTGGCGTCGTAGGCCAGGAAGGCCTTGAACTTGCGCCGTGTCTTGTTGGACACGAAGTTCTCCAGCAGGCCGGTCTTGCCGGTGGCCAGCAGCTTGCTGATTTCGCTGCGTTCCACCGGCTGCTGCAGGATGATCTTGCCGCTCTTGAAGTCGCAGGTGACGAGTGCGCCCACGCTGTGCTCGCAGACGTAGTTGCTGCCATGTTCGTAAACGTGGCCCTTGCACTTGGGGCAGGCGCCCAGGCTTTCCTGGCCGCTGAAGTCCACCGGTTCGCCATCGCCTTCGCCGTTCTTGGCGTCGTCGCCGAAGTCGAACTCCAGCTTCCAGTTGCTGATCTCGTCGTCGAAAGCCAGCTTGATCTCGGCCGTGAAAGGCCAACCGGCCTTGGAACGAAAGCCTTCCAGCGGGCCGATCTTCTTGTCGCGGATCAGGCCTTCGGCTTCCACGGTTTCGAAGGCTCGACCGGCGGGGATCTTGGTGATGGAAAAGCCGCAGCCCTCTTCCGCGCCAGCGGCGCCGGAGGCGGCGCTTGCCGATCCCCCGCCGGTGCAGCTGAAGCGGCGGTAGTTCTCTTTCACCACGCCGCCGCAGTTGGGACAGGGCGTGGCCAGCGTGGCGTAGTCGCCGGGGATGGTGTCGCGGTCGTATTCCTTGGCCTTGCGCACGATGCGCTCGGCCATCTTGGCTATCTCGCCCATGAAGGCGTCGCGGCTCAGGCGGCCGTGTTCCATCTCGGACAGCTGGTACTCCCAGTTGCCGGTCAGGTCGGCGCGGGTCAGGTCTTCGATGGCCAGGCCGCGCAGCAGCGTCATGAGCTGGAAGGCCTTGGCCGTGGGCACCAGTTCGCGGCCGTCGCGCAGCATGTACTTTTCTGCGATCAGGCCTTCGATGGTCTGCGCGCGGGTGGCCGGTGTGCCCAGGCCCTTTTCTTTCATGGCGTCGCGCAGGTCTTCGTCTTCGATGAGCTTGCCCGCACCTTCCATGGCCGACAGCAGCGTGGCTTCGGTGTATCGCGCCGGCGGCTTGGTCTTCAGCGCATTGACGGCCACGTCTTCGGTGCGCACCTGCTCACCGGCGGCCACGGCCACCAGGTTGGCGCTGTCGCTAGAACTGTCCTGCGCTTCCTTGCCGTAGACGGCCAGCCAGCCGGCATTCACCAGCACCTTGCCGTTGGTCTGGAACTTGTACTCCTGGTCCTTGGCCGTCACGGTGCTGATGCGCGTGGTGACCATGAACTCTGCGCTCGGGTAGAACACCGCGATGAAGCGCTTGACCACCATGTCGTAGAGCTTCAACTCGATCTCGGTCAACGACTTCGGCGCCTGCAGCGTGGGGATGATGGCGAAGTGGTCCGACACCTTGGTGTTGTCGAACACGCGCTTGACGGGCTTGACATAGCCCTCCTTCAGGCTCTTGGCTGCATGCGCGCTCAGCTCGCGCAGCGGGCCGGGCATGTCCTCGGTGGCCAGCATCTTCAGCGTCTCTTTCACCGGGCCCAGATAGTCCTCGGGCAGGGCGCGGCTGTCGGTGCGGGGGTAGGTCAGCACCTTGTGCTTTTCGTACAGCGCCTGCGCCAGGCTCAGCGTGGTCTTGGCGCTGAAGCCGAAGCGGCTGTTGGCCTCGCGCTGCAAGGTGGTCAGGTCGTACAGCAGCGGTGAAGCCTGCGTGCTGGGCTTGGCCTCGTCGGTCACGCTGGCGGGCTGGCCGCGCACGGCCGCGGCAATGGCCTCGGCGTCGGGTGCGTTCCACAGGCGGTCGGCACGCGCTTCGGCGTCGTCGGCGTTCTTCTTCCACTTGGGGTCGAACCACTTGCCCTCGTACTGGCCGGCCACGGCGTCGAAGCTGGCCTTGACCTCCCAATAGGGGCGCGACACGTGCTTGCGGATCTTCTCTTCGCGTTCGACCACGATGCTCAGCGTGGGTGTCTGCACGCGGCCCACGGTGGTCAGGAAGAAGCCGCCGTCGCGGCTGTTGAACGCCGTCATGGCGCGGGTGCCGTTGATGCCCACCAGCCAGTCGGCTTCGCTGCGGCTGCGCGCGGCGTCGGCCAGGCCCAGCATCTGCTTGTCGGTTCTGAGGTGATCGAAACCGTCGCGGATGGCCTGCGGTGTCATGCTCTGCAGCCACAGGCGCGTGATCGGCTTGCCGTGGGCCTTGTCGCCAAAGGCGTATTGCAGGATGAGGCGGAAGATCAACTCACCTTCGCGCCCGGCGTCGCAGGCGTTGATGATGGCGCCCACGTCCTTGCGCTTGACCAGCTTGACGACGGCGTTCAGCCGCGTCTTGGCCTTGTCGATGGGCGCGACGTCGAAGTGCGGCGGGACCACGGGCAGGTGCGCAAAGCTCCACTTGCCGCGCTTGACTTCAAATTCGTCGGGGGCCTTGATTTCCACCAGGTGGCCCACGGCACTGGTGACCACGTAGTCGTCGTTCTCGAAATGTTCGGCCAGCTTCTCGAACTTGCCTTTGGTGGGCGTCAGCGCCCGCACGATGTCCTGTGCCACGCTGGGCTTCTCGGCAATGATGATCGTCTTGCTCATGTTTCCTTCTGGGCCACCCGCGGATGCCGGGGTGCTGATGTTCATTCAAAAAGCCGCGCCTACAATCTGGCCGGTCTCTCGCGCACGCACGCGCGCTCGTACGATTTCAATATACGTAATGTCCAAGACCCCGCAAGGCGCTGCCCCAGATCCCCGTCGCATTCAGGTTCGCAAGAGTGGTGTGCATGGCAAGGGCGTGTTCGCGCTGAAGGCCATCGCCAAGGGCGAGCAGATCATCGAATACAAGGGCCAGATCATCAGCTGGCCCGAAGCGCTGCGCCGCCACCCGCACGACCCGCGCGACCCCAACCACACCTTCTACTTCAGCCTGGACGACGGCAGCCATGTCATCGACGCCAAGGTGGGTGGCAACGCGGCACGCTGGATCAACCACGCTTGCCAGCCCAACTGCAAGGCCGACGAAACCGACGGCCGGGTGTTCATCGAGGCGCTGCGCGCACTGAAGCCGGGCGAAGAATTGTTCTACGACTACGGCCTGGTCATCGACGAGCGCTACACGCCCAAGCTGAAGAAAGAATACGAGTGCCGCTGCGGCAGCAAGAAATGCCGCCACACCCTGCTGGCGCCCAAACGATGAAGTGCCGACCAACCCCGATGCGGCTTCGCCGCCTGCCCTTCAAGCGGGCAATGCCAGTGGCCCGGAAAAGCCCATTCAGCGGCGCTCGCCCGGGGGCGCAGGCGTGAGCACCACCACCCACCTGCACTGGGGCGCCGAAGCGCTCTGGGACCAGTTGGTGCCGCTGTTGCCGGGCATCAGTGTGGAAGTGCTGGCGCGTGTGGAATCCACCAACACCCGGCTGCTGGAGCGCGCGCGCACGATGGGCGGCGACCCCGAAGCACCGGTCACACGCCCCGGTGACCTGGACGACCAGGCCAGCAGCGAACGCACACCCCACGGTCGCCGCCAGGCCGACGTCTGGCCCTGCCTGCTGGTGGCCGAGGACCAGACCCGTGGCCGCGGCCGCCTGGGCCGTGACTGGGTCAGCAGCATGGGCGCGTCGCTGACCTTTTCGCTGTCGCTGCCGCTGGCGCCCACGCAGTGGGGCGGGCTGTCGCTGGCCGTGGGCCTGGCCCTGGCCGAAGCGCTGGACCCGGGCCCGGCCGGCGTTGGCGGCCAGCAGCCGCGCATCGTGCTGAAGTGGCCCAACGATCTGTGGCTGACCGACGGCCCCGGCTGCGGTCGCAAGCTGGGTGGCATCCTGATTGAAACGGTCAGCGTGGGCCAGCGCCGCATGTGCGTGGTAGGCGTGGGCCTGAACGTGCTGCCGCAGCCGGCCGGCGCATCGCGCGCCGCTGAAGACCTGTCGCACGGTTACGCCAGCCTGCAGGAGCTGCACCCGGCCATCACCGCGCCACTAGCCCTGGCGCGCGTGGCGCTGCCCTTGGTGCAGGCGCTGCAAGGTTTTGAGTCGATGGGCTTTGCGCCACTGGCGGCGGCCTACTCGCGGCGCGACCTGTTGCTGGGCCATGCCGTGGTCACCAGTGCGCCCCTGTCGCTGCAGGGTGTGTCCGAAGGGGTGGACGAAACCGGCGCGCTGCGTGTGCGCTCGGCCGGCCCCGACGCCGCCGCGCCCGACGCCGATTCGCCCGATGGCGCCGTGCTGCACCGGGTGGTCAGCGGCGAGGTCAGCGTGCGCCTGGCAGGCGGCTAGGGTGTTGCGCACCGCCGTGGGCCTGCTGCTGCTGGCCAATGTGCTGTTTTTTGCCTGGGCGCGGGGCTGGCTGGGCGACCCGCCGCGCCATGCCGAACGTGAGCCCGCCCGCCTGGCCGCCCAGGTGCGCCCCGAGGTCCTGACCGTGCTGCCACCCACCACCGCCACCGCGGCTGTGCAGGCGGCACGTGCGGCGGCGCTGGTGTGCCTGGAAGCGGGCCCTTTTGTGGGCGAATCGGCGCCGGACGACCTGAGCGTGGCCGAGGCCCTGCTGGTGCAGGCACAGGTGCCCGCCAATGCCTGGACCCGCATCGACCCCCCGGCCGCGCCGGTGTGGCTGGTGTATGCCGGCCGTTACCCCGACGCGCCGCTGCGCAGCGCCCGCGAAGAGGATCTGCGCAAATACGGGCTCAGCTACGAACGCATCGACGCCCCGGCTGAACTGGCGCCGGGCTTCGTGCTGTCGCGCCACGGCTCGCGTGACGATGCAGAAGCCTGGATCAAGGCCCGCGCGCCGGCTGGCTTGCGTGGCCTGCGGGTGGTGCAGCTGCCGGCGTCGGCGGCCACCTACCGCCTGCGGGTGCCGCGCGCCGACAGCGATCAGGCCGAACGCATGCGTGCGCTGCCGGCCGACCTGCTGGCCGGCGGTTTCAAGCCCTGCGTCGCAAGGCCCTGAGCGCGGCGGCGGCCAGCGCCACGCCGGCCACCCAGGCGCCTGAACTGGCGCCGCCCCCGCCCCCGCCGCCGCCGCCACCCGGGGTGCCGCCCGTGGGCGGCGGCTCGGCCACCGCACCCGGGGCCGCCACGATGACCATGTGGTCGGTGCTGACGCTGCCACCGGCCGCGTCAGTGACCGTCAGCAACACACGCATCGTGCCGCCCGCCGTGGGCGAAATCGTCGCGGTGTCGGCGTTGGTGGATGAGCTGAAGCTGTTGGCCGCACCGCCGCCGTCCACCAGCGTCCAGGCGAAGCTTTGCGCCGCGCCGTTGCTGGGCGTTTGCAGCCCGCTCAGGCTGAAGCGCACGACCTCGCCCGCCACCGGCGCCGCTGGTGTGAAGGTGGCATTGACGAAGGGGCCCGTGGCCACAGCGGCCACGGCCGCATTGGCGTCCAGCATGCCGGCGCCGCACAGCGCCGTGGTGCAGTAACACTGTAGTTGGTCGACCCCGCTGCGTGGCGCCTGGCACTGCGACACCGGCGTCGGGTCGTCGGGCCCGTTGTCGGCCCCGCTGGTGGGGAAGGGTCGTGCGGTGGCCTGCATGGCCGTGCGCAGGGCAGCTGGCGTCAGCGTGGGTTGGCGCGATACCATCAGCGCGGCCACGCCGGCCACCAGCGGCGAAGAAAAGCTGGTGCCCACGGTGGCGTCGAAGCTGTCGGTCCAGCTGGATGTGATCGGGCCCTGGGCGCCGGTGTTGGTGGCCGCCAGGATGGGGTAGAGGCAGGCCGAACCGGCGGTGATGTTGATGCAATTGCCGCCGGGCGCGGCGATGCTGATCTCCGACCCCAGGTCGGAGAATCCCACCTTGCTGCCCACATGGCGCAGCGCCAGCACGCCCACCACGCCGCGGCAGTTGGCCGGTTCGTTGACCGGACCGCCGGCGCTGTTGCCGGCCGCGGCCACGATGGTCACGCCGCGTGCGGTGATCTCGTCCACCGCCTCTTGGTACTGGGCACTGCAGGAGCCGCTGCCGCCAAGGCTCATGTTGATCACCTTGGCGGGGTTCGGGTTGGCGGGCACGCCAGGCACCGCGATGCCGGCGGCCCAGCGCATGCCGGCCAGGATGTCGGAGTCACTGCCAAAACACTTGCCCAGCACCCGCACCGGCAGCAGCCGCACCCCGGGCGCGCTGCCGGCCATGCCGATGGCGGGCGAGCTGTTGGTGACGGCGCCCACCAGGCTGGACGTGGCCGTACCGTGCCAGCTGCTGCTGGACGCGACACAGCCCGAGAACGTGCCGCTGCCCGCTTCTGCGGCGGTCACCCAGTCGCCGGGGTCGCTGGCGCTGCTGTCGCGGCCGTCGCCGTCGTTGCCCACGGTGCTGTTGGCCACCATGTCGTAGCCGGGCAGCAAGCGGCGCGTGAGGTCGGGGTGTTCGATGCGCACGCCGGTGTCCAGCACCGCCACCACCACGTTGGCGCTGCCCGTGGTGCGCGCCCAGGCGCCTTCGATGTCGATGGCCGAGCGGACGGTGCCGTTGGGTGCACGCAGGTACCACTGGCCGCTGGCGGGGCCTCCGGTCTGCCGCGCCAGGTTCACGTTCGGTCCGGACAGGTACAGAGGGTCGTTCGGCGCCGTCACGATGCGCTTGCGCCCGTTGGGCACGGCGTAGAGCACGTCAGGGTCGGCCGCCAGCTGACGCGCCAGTGTGGTGGCGTCAACGCCCACGGCACGCACCACCTGCGCCCTTTCGCTCACGGCCGCACCCGCTTCCAGGCTGCGACCCCAGCGGCTGCCCAGGCTGGCGGCGCGCTGGCTGAGCACGCTGCGCACGGCGTCCGGATCGTTGCGTGCCGACAGCGCATGTTTGCGCATCACCGACGCGTCGGGCTTGAAGGCCACGATGACCTCACCTTCCACCGGCGCCAGCGCGGCCCGCTGCAACACCCGCGGGCTGCCTTGGGCCTGGGCGGGAGTCGGCGCTGCCAGCGTGGCGGCCAGAAGGAAGGCAAAGGCAGACGCGGCAAAAAGCGGCGCTGACGGCAGGCGGGAGGACTTCATCCAGCCAGTGTAGGTGGCACCGGCGGGCGGCGTGCGTTGCAGACCAGGGGGCGCGTAAGCAAGCGAAAGCGGTCATGAAAAAAGCCTGCAGTTGCAGGCCTTTTTGCCGCCGTCAGGCGCGAATCTGGCGCCGACCAAGCGCCGACCAAGCGCCGACCAAGCGCCGACCAAGCGCAGTTCAAGCGCAGTTCAAGCGCCGATCGAACCCCGATCAGGCGATGACCTGCACCATTTCCAGGCATTTGTTGGAGTAGCCCCATTCGTTGTCGTACCAGGCCACGACCTTGATGAAGGTCTTGTCCAGCGCGATGCCGGCGTCGGCGTCGAAGACGCTGGTCATGGCTTCACCGCGGAAGTCGGTGGAGACCACCTTGTCCTCGGTGTAGCCCAGCACGCCCTTCATGGGGCCGTTGGCGGCGGCTTTCATGGCGTTGCAGATGTCGTCCCAGCTGGCTTCCTTGACCAGTTCGGCGGTCAGGTCGATGACGCTGACATCGCTGGTGGGCACACGAAAGCTCATGCCGGTGAGCTTCTTGTTCAACTCTGGAATGACCACGCCCACGGCCTTGGCAGCACCCGTGCTGCTGGGGATGATGTTTTCCAGGATGCCGCGGCCGCCGCGCCAGTCCTTGTTGCTGGGGCCGTCCACGGTCTTTTGCGTGGCGGTGGTGGCGTGCACGGTGGTCATCAGGCCGCGCTTGATACCGAAGCTGTCGTTCAGCACCTTGGCCACGGGGGCCAGGCAGTTGGTGGTGCAGCTGGCGTTGCTGATGATGGTCTGGCCGGCGTAGGTCTTGTCGTTCACACCGTAGACGAACATCGGCGTGTCGTCCTTGCTGGGCGCACTTTGCAGCACCTTCTGGGCGCCGGCATCGATGTGCTTCTGGCAGGTGTCCTTGGTCAGGAACAGGCCCGTGGCTTCGATGATCACCTGTGCCCCCACGTCACCCCACTTCAGCGCCGCCGGGTCGCGCTCGGCCGTCAGGCGGATGCGCTTGCCGTTGACGATGAGCGTGTGGCCGTCCACCGCGATGTCGCCCTTGAAGCGGCCGTGCACGCTGTCGTACTTCAGCATGTAGGCCAGGTAATCGGGCTCCAGCAGGTCGTTGATGCCCACGATCTCGATGTTCGGGAAGTTCTGCACTGCAGCGCGGAACACCATGCGGCCGATGCGGCCGAAGCCGTTGATGCCTACCTTGATGGTCATGATTTCTCCTTGGGTTTGAGGTTGATTTTGATGCATGCGGCGGTGCGGCCGGATGCATGCACGGCAGCCGGCGAAGCCAAGGGGCGGGGGGCGGGCAACTCAGCCCTTCAGACCTTCACCCCTTCAGCACCTGGCGCACCACCGCCACCAGATTGGCCGTGGTGAGCTTGAAGTGCTTGAAAAGATCGGGTGCCGGTGCACTTTCGCCGAAGGTGTCGATGCCCACCACGGCGGCGCAGCCGTACTTCCACCAGCCGTCGGTGACACCGGCTTCGATGGCGATGCGTGGTACGCCTGCAGGCAGCACGCTCTTTTTGTAGGCCACGGCCTGGCGGTCGAAGGCGCTGGTGCAGGGCATGCTGACCACGCGCACGGCGATCTTCAGCCGCGCCAGTTCGGCCTGCGCGTGCAGCGCCAGCGTGACTTCGCTGCCGGTGGCGATGATCACCGCCTGCGCCCGTTTCTTCAGCCCCACCTCGCTGGGTTCGGCCAGCACGTAGGCGCCCTTGCTGATCTGGTCCAGCCCCGACGCATGGGGAGCGGCGGTTGACGACGCCTTGGGCAGGTAGGGCTGGCTCTGCCGTGTCAACAGCAGCGCCGTGGGCCGCGTGGTGTTGCCCAGCGCCATGGTCCAGGCGACGGCGGTTTCTGCAGTGTCGGCCGGACGCCAGACGTCCAGGTTGGGGATCAGCCGCAGGCTGGCCGCATGCTCCACACTTTGGTGGGTAGGCCCGTCTTCGCCCAGGCCGATGCTGTCGTGCGTGAAGACGTGGATGACGCGCTTTTTCATCAGCGCGGCCATGCGGATGGCGTTGCGGCTGTAGTCGCTGAAGGTCAGGAAGGTGCCGCCGTAGGGGATGTAGCCGCCATGCAGCGCGATGCCGTTCATGACCGCGGCCATGCCAAATTCACGCACGCCGTAGTTGATATGACGTCCGACGCGTACCGCGTCGGGGGTGGCGCCCGCCGCTGCGCTGGTCACCACAGCACCAGCCTCGTCGAAGCGCAGCGGTGGTGTGGACGAGGTGTTGGTCAGGTTGCTGCCGGTCAGGTCGGCGCTGCCGCCCAGCATCTCGGGCAGGGCCTTGGTGAAGGCCTCCAGCGCGATCTGGCTGGCCTTGCGGGTGGCCACGGCTTCGGCCTTGGTGTGGGCCGCGGTGATGGCGTCGACAGCCGTCTGCGCAAAGCCGGCCGGCAGCTCACCGGCCATGCGGCGCTTGAACTCGGCCGCCAGTTCGGGGAAGGCCTTTTGGTAGTCGCCGAAGCGCTGCGCCCAGGCGGCTTCGGCCTTGGCGCCGCTGGCCCGTGCGTCCCAGCCGCTGTAAGCTGCTTCGGGCACCACGAAGGGTTCGGCGGTCCAGCCCAGCGCGGCGCGGGTGAGCTGGATTTCTTCGGCTCCCAGCGGTTCGCCGTGCGCCTTGGCCGTGCCGCCGCGGTTGGGTGAGCCTTTGCCGATGGTGGTGCGGCAGATGACCAGCGTGGGGTGGCTGCCACCTTCGCGCGCCTGGGCCAGTGCGGTGTCCACCGCGTCCACGTCGTTGCCGTCCAGCGGGCCGATGACCTGCCAGCCCATGGCCGCAAAACGCAACCCGGCGTTGTCGGGGTACCAGGGCTCGACTTTGCCGTCGATGCTGATGCCGTTGTCGTCGTACAGCGCGACCAGCTTGCCCAGTTTCCAGCTGGAAGCCAGCGCGATGGCTTCGTGGCTGATGCCTTCCATCAGACAGCCGTCACCCATGAACACGTAAGTGTGGTGGTCGACCACGGTGTGGCCCGGGCGGTTGAATTCGGCGGCCAGCAGCTTTTCGGCCAGCGCCATGCCCACGGCATTGGCCAGGCCCTGGCCCAGTGGGCCGGTGGTGGTTTCCACGCCCGGGGTCAAGTCAACTTCGGGGTGGCCCGGAGTCTTGCTGTGCAGTTGGCGGAAGCGCCGCAGCTCGCTCATGGGCAGCTCGTAGCCGCTCAGGTGCAGCAAGGCGTACAGCAGCATCGAGCCGTGGCCGTTGCTCAACACGAAGCGGTCGCGGTCGGCCCAGTGTGGGTCGGCCGGGTTGTGCTTGAGGTGGCGGCCCCACAGCGCCACGGCCATCTCGGCCATGCCCATGGGCGCGCCCGGGTGGCCGGAGTTGGCCTGCTGCACGGCGTCCATGGCCAGGGCGCGGATGGCGTTGGCCATGAGAGAGGTGACTTGCTTGGAGGTGGCTGAGGTGGCCATTGGGCTCTTGCGCTGACGGGTGCAGCGTCGCGTGGGGCGGAGTTGCGGATTCTAGGAGCGCCGCCACGCAACACGGTCGCTCCTATCATCCGCCGCCATGCAAGGCTTGCACCTCACCGCCGACCTGCGCGGCTGCGCCGCCACGCTGCCCGCCATGTGCGAGGTCGGCGCGCTGCGTGCGCTGTGCCTGCAAGCCGTGCGCGCTGCCGGCCTGCAGCCGGTGGGCGAGATCTTCCACCCTTTCCCGGCACCAGGCGGCGTGACCGGTGTGGTGTTGCTGGCCGAATCGCACATGGCGGTGCACACCTGGCCCGAGCTGGGCGCTGTGACGCTGGATGTCTATGTCTGCAACCTGCAGGCCGACAACAGCGACAGCGCCGAAGCCTTGCTGCGCACGCTGCAGGTGGCATTTGCGCCTGCCCGCGCCGAACACCACCGCGTCCTGCGCGGTGGTGCTGTGGCCGGCTGACGATCAACCCGCGGTCTGCGGCTGCAGCACCAGTCCAGCTGGCCGCGACTTTCCAGCGCGCGCAGCAGCACAACCGTGCCGATGAGCGGCATGTTCTGTGGGCCGCAGCCGCGGCCGCGGTCTCGACGTCGCGGGCCCGGTCAGATTCCAGCGTGTGTCGCGGGAAATCCCCGACCCACTTTTATCGATAATCGGACACAAAAGAAACTTCAACGATTAAAGTGGCCAACACAACACACCTGCGGAGACAAGCATGAAGCATCGCCTGATCGGCCTGGCGGCGGCGCTGGCCCTGACCCTGGGGTTGAGCATCCAAACCGCGCACGCGGCCTTTCCCGACAAGCCCATACGGCTGGTCGTGGCCTTCGCACCCGCCAGCAGCACCGACATCGTAGCCCGGCTCATTGCCGAGCAGATGAGCGCCAGCCTGGGCCAGACCGTGGTGGTCGAAAACAAGCCCGGCGCCGGCGGCAACATTGCCACGCAGCAGGTGATGAACGCACCCGCTGACGGCTATACGCTGCTGATCCACAGCGTGGCGGTGTCGGTCAACCCCAATCTCTTTGCCAACGCCGGCTACGAGACCCTGCGCGACCTGGCGCCGGTGGCCATGGCTGCCGTCACGCCCAACCTGGTGTACGTGCATCCGGACGTGAAGGCAGCCAACCTGGCCGAGCTGCTGGCCCTGGCGCGCACCAGCAAGCTGTCGTACGCCTCGTCGGGCAACGGCACCACCACCCACCTGGGCGCCGAGTGGCTGTTCCGTTCACTGGCCAAGGTGGACATCACACACGTGCCTTTCCAGCCCGCCGCGGCCACCAACGCGGTGGTCAGTGGCCAGGTGCCGGTCGCCAGTACCTCGATGCCGCCTGCCGTGCCCTTTGCCAAGAGCGGCAAGGTGCGCCCGATTGCGGTGATGTCGCTCAAACGCAGCCCGGCGCTGCCCGACGTGCCCACGGTGGCCGAACTGGGTTACCCCGGCTTCGAGGCCAACACCTGGTTTGCCATCTTCGCGCCGGCCAAGACACCGCCGGCGGTGCTGGAGCAACTGAACGCCGAGGTCATCAAGGCCTTGGGTGCCAAGCCGGTGCAAGACCGCTTCGAGTCGCTGTCCCTGCAAGCGCAGCGCCTGGACCGCGAGGGCACCCGCCGCTACATCGAAAGCGAAGTGCTCAAGTGGGGCAAGCTGATCAAGGAAATCGGGGTCAAGATCGAATGAAGATCGAATGAAGATCGAATGAAAGCAGACGCATGAAATTTCATTCGATGGCCAGGGAGCCGTCATGAAGCTCGTCAGCTACCGCAGCGCCGAGCGTGACACCTGGGGCGTGCAGATCGGTGCTGCCGTCGTGGGCCGTGCGGCGCTGGGCGGCGATGTGCCGGCGTCCTTGCTGGCCTTCATCGAAGCCTGCGTGCGAGACGGCGCACTGGCGCCTGCCGTGGCCACACGGGCTGCTGCGGTCACGGCCCGGGCCATGCCTTTGTCGAGTTTGCAACTGCTGCCCGTGTTGCCGCGCCCGGGCAAGATCATCTGCCTGGGCGTGAACTACCACGACCACGCCAGGGAAGGTGGCAACACGGTGGCCGACTACCCGGCGCTGTTTCTGCGCTGCGGCACCTCGTTGCTGGCCCACGGCGCGCCGCTGCGCGTGCCGGCGGTGTCGGCCAAGCTGGACTTCGAGGCCGAGCTGGCGCTGGTGATCGGCGCGCCTGCGAAGAGTGTCAGTGAAGCACAGGCCCTGAAACATGTCTTCGGCTACGCCTGCTTCAACGACGTCACGCTGCGCGACTACCAGCGCAAGACCACGCAGTGGACCATCGGCAAGAACTTCGACGCCACCGGCGGTTTCGGCCCCGCGCTGGTGACGGCCGATGAGCTGCCACCCGGCTGCATGGGCCTGCATATCGAGAGCCGGCTCAACGGCCGGGTGATGCAAAGCGCCTCCACGTCCGACATGGTGTTTGGCGTGGCCAGAACCATCGCGCTGCTCAGCGAAGCGCTCACATTGGAAACCGGCGACGTGCTGGTGATGGGCACACCGGCCGGTGTGGGCTATGCACGCACACCGCCGGTGTGGATGAAGGCCGGTGACACCATCGAGATCGAAATCGAAGGGGTGGGCCTGCTCGGCAACCCCGTCACCGCCTGAAGTGCCTGCCATGCGCAACATCGCCCTCGACAACATCACACAGGCCGCCGCCGACAGCTTTGCGGGTGTGCCCGACGCGCGCCGGCGCCTGCTGCTGCAGCAACTGGTGCAGCACCTGCATGGCTACGCCAAGGCCACCGGGCTCACACACGATGAATGGCGTGCGGCGCTGGCCTTCCTGCACCGCACGGGTGACATCAGCAGCGACAGCCGCAGCGAATTCAGCCTGCTGTCGGACGTGCTGGGTCTGTCCAGCCTGGTGGACTTGCTGGCCGCAGCCCAAGCGGGTGCGCCAGACGCCACGCCGGGCAGTGTGCTGGGCCCCTTCCATACCGCAGGCTCACCCTGGAAGAACAACCCGGCCGATCTGAGCGCCGGCAACGCAGGCCAGGTGGTGCTGCTGCGCGGCCGTGTGCTGGGCGCGCGGGGCCAGCCTTTGCCGCAAGCCACGCTGGACTTCTGGCAAAACGCCGACAATGGCCTGTACTGGCAGCTGGACCCCAGCCAGCCGCAGGACAACCTGCGCTGCCGGCTGCAGGTGGACGCTGAAGGCCAATTTGCCATCCGCACCATCCGCCCGCAGCCCTATCAGATTCCGACCGACGGCCCGGTCTGGCACGATGTGGTGGAGCCTGCCGGCCGCAGCGCCTGGCGGCCGGCGCATGTGCACCTGATCGTGCAGGCGCCGGGCCACCGCACGCTGGTCACCGAAATCTTTGACGCCGAAGATCCCTATCTGGACAGCGACGCCGTGTTCGGCGTTCGATCTGCACTGGTTCAGCGTTATGTACCCGACAGCAGCAGCGACGTACCGGTGATGACGATCGACTTCAGGCTGGCATCGGTTCAGGCGCAGGCACCGGCCTGAACCCCATCTGACCTTCAGCCGGCGCCGCCACCCTCAGCTGCCTGACTCCGCCTGGCCCCGCTTGCGCGCCTGCGTGGCCACCAGCGTGGATGTGCGGGTGTAGTGTTCGGTGAGCCGCTGCACCGCGGTGTCGGCGTCACCTGCGATGGCGGCTTCGAAGATGGCCACGTGTTCAACATGTTCGTTGCGCTTGGTGAAGCTCTTGCCCGCCGCCACCTGGCGGAAGCGGTAGGCCTCTTCGGCCAACGTGTCGCAAAAGCCGCGCAGCCAGCGTGAAGGGCAGCGCGCCAGCAGTGCACGGTGGAAGTCGCGGTGCAGCGTCTCCCAGGCCGGGTTGGGCTGGTAGGCGGTGTCCGACAGCGAGCGCGGCGTGCGCGACAGGCGGTGCACCAGCAGCACCAGCTGGTCTTCCCAGGCGGCGTCGCGGGCGGCGATGGACTCGCGCAGCGCCAGGCTGTCCAGCTGCACTCGGTTGTGCGTCAGAACGGGCAGTTCGTCCCACTTCAGCGCCGCGACGCTGAAGCCACGCTGGTCGGTGCGATCGACCAGGCCTTCGGCGGACAGCCGGCTCAGCGCCTCGCGCAGCGGGCTGGCGCCCACGCCGTAACGCTGGCCCATGGCCTCGACGCGCAGCTTGCTGCCGGGGGCCAACAGGCCATGCGCAATGTCGGCACGCAACTGGCCATACACCGCGCTGGCGCGGGTGGTGGCAGCCGGTCCATCGGCGTTGTCGTCGGGGGCGAGTGCGGGTTTGCGGGCCATGCGGTCGGGCGTGATGGCGATCCGGCTGAAGCGCTTGCAGCGGCAGCCGCCAAAGAGATGGCGGAGTTTAGGGCGTTGCCCCGGGCCCCTGCACGGCACGCCAGGCGGCAGAATGGGCCATGCATGGGTCTTCTGATCAGTTGCCGCAGGTCACCGACAGCGAGGCCCTGCTGCGGTTGATCTTTGACCACGCGGGCGAGGGCATCTGTGTCTTCGACGCCGACTGGCGCTTGCGCAGCTGGAATCCGCTTTTCCTGGTGCTGACCCGGCTGGACCCCGCACTGGCACGTGTGGGTGCGGCGCTGGAAGACTTGGTGATGGCGCTGGCGGTGGCGGGCGAGTACGGCCCGGGCGAGCCGCTGGCCGAAACCCAACGCCGGCTGCGCCTGCTGCGCCAGCAACCCCGCGCGGTCACCGAGTACCTGCGCCCCGACGGTCGCACCATCGAAATGCGGCGCAACCCCACGCCCGACGGCGGTTTTGTCTCCCTCTACACCGACATCACCGAACGCAAGGCCGAGCAGGCCGCACTGGCCGAGCAAAAGCGCATGCTGGAACTGCTGATCCAGAACACCGAACAAGGCATCTGGTTCATCGACAACGGACTGCGCACCACCAACGCCAACCCCGCCATGTGCCGCCTGCTGGGCCTGCCGCTGGCGCAGATGCTGGGCCACACGATCTTCGAATTTGTGGACGAGGCCAACGCGGACATCTTTCGCCAGCGGGTGCAGCGGCGCAGCCAGGGCGCGGCCGAAAGCTACGAGATTGCGCTGCGCCACGCCGAGGGCCATGCCGTGCACTGCTACAACAACGCCACGCCCATCTTCGACGCTGCGGGCCAGAAGATCGGTGCCGTGGGCATGTTCTCGGACATCAGCCCGCTCAAGGACGCGGAGCGGCAGGTGCGCCTGAGCAGCGAGTTGCTGGCCCAGAAGTCGCGTGTGCTCGAGGTCACCCTGGACGCGCTGTCGCAAGGTGTTTTGAGCATCGATGCCGACGGCCGCACGCATGCCTGGAACCGCACCTTCCTGAACCTGATGCAGATTCCGGAATCGCTGATGCAGGGGCGGCCCACGATCATGGAGCTGGGCCGACATCAGATTCAACATGGTCACTTCGCAGGCGTTGAATTCCGCCCCGAACTGGACGCCTGGCGCACCGACCCGCCGCGTTACCAGCGCGCGCGCAGTGACGGTGTGGTGCTGGAGGTGCAGACCCACCGCGGCGCCGACGGCAGCGTGGTGCGCACCTACACCGATGTCACGGCCGCGGTGCAGTCGCAGCAGGCGCTGCAGGAAAGTGAATCGCGCTTTCGCAGCATGGCCGACGCCGCGCCGGCTTTCATCTGGCTGTCGGACGCGCGCGGGGCCGCGATCTGGTTCAACCAGCGCTGGCTGCAGACCACCGGCCGCGCCATGGAAGCCGAGCTGGCACTGAGCTGGGGCCACCGCATGCACGGCGACGACCTGGAACTGGGCCGCAGCACCTTTGAATCGGCAGCCGCTCGGCAATTGCCCTACCAGCTGGAGTACCGCATGTGTTGCCGCGATGGCAGTCTGCGGTGGCTGCTGGACCACGGCATCCCCCGCTTCACGCCCGACGGCCGCTTCGAGGGTTTCATCGTCTATGGCTGGGACACAACCGAGCGCAAGGCCGCCGAAGCCGGGCTTCGCGCCGCCAAGAACGAGGCCGAACGCGCCAACCGCGCCAAGTCGGAGTTCCTGTCGCGCATGTCACACGAGCTGCGCACGCCGCTCAACGCGGTGCTGGGGTTTGCACAGCTGCTGGACGCCGACACCGCCGACCCGCTGAGCCCGCCGCAGCGGGCGCGGGTGCAAGAACTGCAGCGCGGCGGCCGTCATCTCCTGAGCCTGATCAACGACGTGCTGGACCTGGCGCGCATCGAAGCCGGCCGCCTGAGCCTGCAGTTGGCGGCCGTGGACGTGGACGCCGTGGCCAGCGACTGCTTGCGCCTGGTGTCGTCGATGGCAGCCGTCCGGCAGGTCAGCATGCACTTGCAAGGCGGCGCTGCCGGCCAGGTGCTGGCCGACCCCACACGGCTGAAGCAGGTGCTGCTGAATCTGCTGTCAAATGCCATCAAGTACAACCGGCCAGGCGGCGAAGTGCACCTGGGCTGGCAGCGCCTGCCCGGCATGTTGCGCATCGAAGTGCGTGACACCGGACCGGGCCTGAGCCCGACGCAGCAGGCGCGGCTGTTCTTGCCCTTTGAGCGGCTGGACGCAGAACACAGCGGCGTTGAAGGCGCTGGCATCGGCCTGGCGCTGAGCAAATGGCTGGTGGACCTGATGCAAGGCCATATCGGCGTGGACAGCATCGCGGGCGTGGGCAGCGTGTTCTGGCTTTCGCTGACCGATGCCGATGCCGATGCCCAGGCCCAGGCCCAGGCCCAGGCCCACGCGCAAGCATCGGCGCAGTCGGAGTTGGCGCATGCCGCAGGTGCCGCCACCGCTCCCGCACCCCTTCCCGCGTCTCTTGAGGCTCTCGCGGCGGCCCCTGCCCAGAAGCACGACGTGCTTTACATCGAAGACAACGAGGTCAATCGCCTGCTGATGGAAGGCATGCTGGCCCAGCGCAGCGACATCCAGCTGCGCATGGCCGCGATGCCGCTGGAGGGCCTGCAGATGGCGGCGCAGCGGCGGGCCGACCTGGTGCTGCTGGACATCCAGTTGCCCGACTTCGACGGCTTCGAGGTGCTGCGCCGCCTGCGCCAGCAGGAAGCACAAAACGGGTGGCCGCCGGTGCCTGTGGTGGCGGTCAGCGCCAACGCCATGCCGGCCGACCGCGAAAAAGCGGTGCGTGCCGGCTTTGCCGACTACATCACCAAGCCCATCGACCTGCCTTTGCTGTTGGCCACGGTGGACCGCTTGCTGGCGCGCTGACGGGGCCCGGGGCCGCAGCGGCTTTCAGGAAGCCAGCACCCGCCGCGCCCGGTGCAGGCGCACAAACAGGTTCTGTTCGCTGATGGCCAGCGCCTGGCAGACCTCGTCGGTGCCCTGGTCGCGCAGCACACGCAGTTCCACCACCTGGCGCAGCGAGTCGGGCAGCTGGGCAATGCGCTGCAGCGTCTGGCGCAGCAGCTGGCGCTGTTCGGCCACCTCGTCGGGGCGCGGCTGAGGGCACTCGAAATCCAGCCCCGGGCCGTCTTCGTCGCCGCCGATGTCCAGGCTGTCGTGGCCGCTGCGCTGGCGCACCAGGTCCACGATCTTGTGCTTGAGGATGCCCACCAGCCAGCTGCGCAGCGCGGCGCGGCCACCAAATTCCGCGCGCCCGGTGATGACGGCTTCGAACACGTCGTGCGCCAGGTCCTCGGCCAATGCCGGGTCCAGCAGGCGGCGGCGCGCAAACTGCACCAGGTAGCTGCGGTGCGGTGCCAGGTCGGACCAGCCCACGGCAGTCACGGGGGCCAGGGCCACGCTGGGGGCGGGATTGCGGGCGGTCGTGCTGATCTGGGCTTGCATGGTGCCGGGTCCTGTGCGGGTGTCGATGGCTACACTGTCGTTGGCGCACCTCGCGCCCATCTCGCGCCAGATCACAGCCAGATCACATTGCTGTAAGAACGGTGATCTCGGGGCCGACCTCCAGCGCACCCCAATCCACCATGGCCAGCCACATCCTCGTTGCCGAAGACCAGGTCGACATCCGCGACCTCATCGTGCTGAACCTGCAGCAGGCCGGCTATGCCGTCACGTCGGTGGCCGACGGCCGCGCCGCGCTGGACCACGAAGCCGCCCGCGCCAGCGACCTGCTGGTGCTGGACCTCATGATGCCGGCGCTGGACGGCCTGGAGGTCTGCAAGGCGCTGCGCGCACGCGGCCGCGCCACGCCGATCCTGATGCTCACCGCCAAGAGCACCGAACTGGACCGCGTGCTGGGCCTGGAGCTGGGTGCCGACGACTACCTGAGCAAACCGTTTTCGATGGCCGAGCTGCTGGCACGTGTGAAGGCCTTGCTGCGCCGCGCCGAACTGCTGCGCGCCGCGGCCGCCGAGCCGTCTCCTTCGCAGTCAGTGAAAAACGGCGAGCTGGAAATCCTGCCCGTGCGGCGCGAGGTGCGCATCCATGGCCGCGAAGGGGCCGGTGCGCTGGAGTTCACGGCGCTGGAATTCGACCTGCTGCTGCATTTTGCCAACCACCCGGGCCGCGTCTTTTCGCGCACGCAGCTGCTGGACGCGGTGTGGGGCTACTCGCACGAGGGTTACGAACACACCGTCACGACGCACATCAACCGCCTGCGCGCCAAGCTGGAACAGGACCCGATGAACCCGCGCTTCATCCTCACCGTGCGCGGTGCTGGCTACAAGATGCGCGACGCACCACGATGATTCGCCCCCCTGCGGAGTGGCCTGCGGCCCCCTCCCCCCCAGGGGGGCGAACCCGACGGACCGGCGGAGCCGGATCCGTGGCTTCTGCTTGATGCGGCGGGGCTTGACGTGACGGTTCGTTTCAGATTGGCGCTGACGGTGTTTCTGACCGGTTTGGCCACGGCCTTGGCCGTCATCGTGACGGTGGCGCTGGCTTTCCAGCGCTTCGAGCACGAAAGCATCTGGCAACGAGGGGACGCGTTTCTGGCGCGGGTCACGATGCAGCACGACGACCTGCTGGACCAGCACCAGCGCCAGCCCGAAGCATTTGCCAGCTTCCTGCGCAACCTGCTGCTCTACGAACCCGACAGCCAGCTCTACCTGCTGGACGCCGATGGCACCGTGCTGGCCCGCACCGGCCAGGCCAAACTGGCGCCGGGTTTCAAGGTCGCGCTGTTGCCGGTGCAGCAGGCCGCACGCGCTGCCGCCGCCGGTGATCGTCAGGAGGCCGCCTACGTGATGGGCGACGACCCCGAGCACATGAACGCCGACGCCGTGGTGGCCGCGCGCAGTTTGCAGCGGGCCGTCATCCGCCCCAGCCGGGCCGACGAAGGGGCGGCCGGCTACCTGTACCTGGTGTGCCGCAAGCCGGGCCTGCCCGCAGGCCGGCTGCAGCTGCTGGGCGCCAGCCTGGTGTCGCCGGCGCTGGTGCCGGTGGTGGCGGTGATCCTGCTCATCTCGGCGCTGGCGTCCTGGATCATCGTCACCGTGACGAGGCCGCTGCGTGTGCTGAGCGACGAGGTGGCCACCGCCGCGCGTGCCGGCTTCACCACCACCGCCACCGTGCCTGCGCCACCGTCGGGCGCAGCCGACGACGAGTTCAACCGCCTGCGCGGCGGCTTCCATTCGCTGCTGGCCACGCTGCGCATGCAGTGGGACGAACTGCGGCGGCTGGACACCTTCCGCCGCGAGAGTGTCAGCAACCTGTCGCATGACCTGCGCTCGCCGCTGACCGCCACCGTGGCCTGCCTGGAGACGCTGCAGGCGCGCTGGCAGGGGCAGGGCGCCGATCCTGCGGTCGTCCCGGCCATCGACCGCGAAGGCGATCTGGGCCTGGTCCAGGTGGCGCTGCGCAACACCCGCAACGCCGCCGCCATGGTGCGCAGCCTGGGCGACCTGGCGCTGCTGGACGAGCCGGCCTTCAAGTTGCACCTGATGCGGCTGGACGTGGGTGAGGTGCTGGACGACATCACGCTGCGCTTTGCCCAGCGGGCGGCCCAACAGGGTGTTGCGCTGGCCTTCGTGCAACGCGGCGACGCAGCGCCTGTAGCAGAAGTGGACATCGAACTGTTCGAGCGCGCCATCGCCAACCTGCTGGACAACGCGCTGAAGTTCACCCCCGCCGGCAAGGCCATCGAACTGGCTGCCGAGCGCCATGCGCAGGGTGTGCGCGTGACGGTCGCCGACCAGGGCGCCGGCATCCCGGCGGCTGACCTGCCGCACCTTTTCGACCGCCTGTACCAAAGCCGCGGTAGCACGGCCCCGGCCACCAGCGAAGAGGGCAAGGGCCTGGGCCTGGCCATCGTCAAGCGCATTGCGCAACTGCACCGGGGCCATCTTTCCGTCACCAGCGAGCCCGGCCTGGGCACCACGGTGGCGTTGGAACTGCCGGCGGTGTGAACCCGGTCGCGCCGGTGTGAATGCGTCACAACCGCTGGGTGCACCCGTTCGCTGATGCGCGGGCCGGTGACGGTGAAAGTCTGGGTCCGACATGACCACACCGCCACCTGCCATGAACCACGCCCTGACCTTGACTGCCATGTCGCGTGCCGGCCGCCGGCCGCTGGCCCTGAAACTGCCCAGTGTCGACACCCCCTGGGCCTACGCCTGGGCCTACGGCCGCGCGGCGCTGGCCAGCCTGACCAGCGCCCACCGCATGCGGGCTGATGCCGCTGTGCCGCGCAGCGCGCCGGTGCAGATCAGCCCGCGCCTGGCCAACCGCTGGCGTGCCTTGTTCGACGTGCCGGCCCGGGCCGCTGCGCTTGTGCCGCTGCTCAGCAACCAGAGTGTGGGCACGCTGCTGCATGCTCGGTTGTTTGCCGACCTGGGCCTGAACATGCGCCACCTGCTTCACCTGCAGCACCGCACCACGCACCACGCCAGCGTCCAGGCCTGCACCCGGTCCCGCGAACAGCGCCTGGACTGCCACGTGCGCCGCGTGCTTCGCCTGGGCGAAGACCGGGTGCTGGTTGAAGTGCAGACGCTGGTGCTGGACGCGGGCGGCCAGCTGCTGACCCAGATCGAGGACGGTTTTGTCGTCGATCACCTGCCGCCGGCCGACCTGAGCGGCCTGCCGTCAGACCGCCCGCTGCTGCGTGAACTGCTGGGCCTGCGCCGCCGCCTGCCGCGCCTGTCCACCAGCGAAGGCCCGGCCCTGGTCAGCGCGATGCCGGTGCCCCTCGGCATGGGGCTGGCCTATGGCCGGGTGTCCGGCGACATGAACCTGGTGCACTGTTGCCGCCTGGGCGCCTGGATGTTCGGCCTGAAGCGGCCCTTCCTGCAGGGACTGGCGCTGCGCAACCTGGTGCTGCGCCACCTGGTGGAACTGGGCGCGCCGGTGGATGGCCTGCAACTGACCTTTGCTGCACCGGCCGTGCTGGGGCAGACGCTGATGCTGGTGGTGGAAGGCAACGATTTCGAAGTGCACGACGCCAGGGGCCGTCTGGTTGCTTTTGGCACCAGCGAAAGTGCAGCCGTCTGAACTCAGGCGGTCCGGCGCGGCAGCCTTGACGCCTGCTCGCCCAGGTCCCAGAACAAGCCCGTCATCAGCTGCAGCGCTTCTTGCACCACGGGCACCAGCAGGTGCTCGTCGGGTGCGTGCTGGCTGCAGGCCGGGTAACTGTGGGGCACCCACACCGTGGGCAGGCCCAGGATGTCGGCAAACACGTCGTTGGGCAGGCTGCCGCCCAGGTTGGGCAGCAGCACGGGTGGTGCGCCGGTGCTGCTTTCGATCGATGCCAGTGCAAAGCGCACCCAGGCGTTGTCGGGGTCCAGCCGGGTGGCAGCCATCACCATCGGCGCGCTGACCTCGATATCGGCGAAGCCGTGCGCCGCCAGGTGCGTCTGCACCACCTGCCGCAGTTGCGTTGTGTCGGTGCCCACCACAAAGCGCATGTGCATCGTGGCCTTGGCGCTGGGCGGGATGGCGTTGACCGGAAAGTCGGGATTGCCGGTGCGGCAGGCCAACACCTCCAGCGTGTTCCAGGCGATCACCCGTTCGGCCGGGCTCAGGCCGGGCTCGCCCCAGTCGCTGTCCACCGCCGGGTCGCCGGTGTCGCCACCGAACTGCAGGCCTTGCAGCGCGGCGCGCACGTTGTCGGGTATCGCCGGCGGCCGCAGCGCCGGCACGCGGATGACCCCGCGCCCGTCGACCAGGCAGGCAATCGCGTTGGCCAGCACGGTGCCAGGGTTGCGCAGCAGGCCGCCCCAGTTGCCGGAGTGGTGTGCGCCATCGCGCAGGTTCAGCGTGAGATCGAAGTTGGCCACGCCACGCGAACCCAGAAACACGGTCGCGCGGTCGCGTCGCAGGCGTGGGCCGTCGCTGGCAATCAGCACGTCGGCGGCCAGTTCCTTCTGGTGCGCCGAGCAAAACGCGGCCAGGCCGGGTGAACCGGTTTCTTCGCCGGTTTCGATGAGCCACTTGACGTTGAAGCCCAGCTGGCCGCCGCGCACGGCCAGCACCTGCGCCAGGGCGGCGATGTTGATGCTGTGCTGGCCCTTGTTGTCGGCCGTGCCGCGGCCGTACAGACGTTCACCGTCCTGCACCAGCGTCCACGGGCCCTGGCCGCGGGTCCAGCTTTTGTCCTGGCCGCGGATGACATCGCCGTGGCCGTACATCAGCACCGTGGGCAGGTGATCGGCCTCGTGGCGCGAGGCGATCAGGAAGGGGCCGAAGGCCGTTTCGGGATTGGCGTGGATGCTGAAGCTGAAGCCCAGCGCCGCCAGTGTGGGGCCCATTTCGTCCAGCAGATAACTGTGCAGCGCCGGGCCCGAATCGCTGTCCTGGCTTGCCGTGCGGATGGCCACACGTCGCGCCAGGTCACGCACAAAGGCGCCGCCGTCGAAGTGCTCGCGCGCCTGGGCCAGCGCGGCATCGCGGCTCACGACGGGGTTACCAGCTCGAAGTGTTCGACCACCGGCGGCGCGGCGAAAAAGGGTCCGACGAGGGCCCGCCACTGCGGGAACAGCGGCCCCTGGCGGAAGCCCACGGTGTGGTCTTCCAGCGTGTCCCAGAAGATCTGCAGCACGTAGCGTTCGGGGTTTTCGATGCCGCGGTTGACCTTGGCGCCCTTGAAACCCTTGGCCTGGCTGGCCACGGTGTCCAGGCCGCGCTGGATGGCTTCTTCAAAAGCAGCGTTCTGGCCAGGTGGGATGCGGAAGTCGGCGATTTCTAGGATCACGTGGGGTCTCCGTTTCTGGGGTGAAGGTGCGAGTCTAGGCAATGATCTGGGCAAACGTGCAGGCCGCGGCTGCGCCGATGCCCAGCGGTGCGCCGCTACGATGAAGCGATGCCACAGCCTGCGGTGAAGACGGCCCGACCGTGCTGAAAACCGACAGCGCGCGCAGCCGCCGCATCGGCATCCTGCTGGTGACGCTGGCCACCTTCTGCTTTGCCATCCTGGATGCCTGCGCCAAGTGGTTGGTGCAGACGCTGCCGGTGGTCGAGGTGGTGTGGCTGCGTTTTGTCACCCATGTCTTGCTGATGGTGCTGTTGCTGGCGCCGGCACACGGCCTTGCGCTGGTGCGCATGCACAGCCCGCGCCTGCACCTGCTGCGCGCGGCCATGCTGGCCAGCATGACGGGCCTGAACTTCTGGGCCTTGCAGTACCTGCAGCTGGCCGAGACGGGTGCGATCCAGTTTTCGGTGCCCGTGCTCATCGCGCTGCTGTCGGCCTGGTGGCTGCATGAAAAGCTGGACCTGCGGCGCTGGGTCGCCGTCATCGGGGGCTTCGTGGGCGTGCTGCTGGTCATCCGGCCGGGTTCACAGGCTTTCCATCCGGCCATCCTGCTGTGCGTGGGCAACGCGCTGCTGTACGCGGCCTTCAACCTGCTGACGCGCCGCATGGTGGCCACCGAGTCGCCGCAAGCCATGCAACTGCTGTCGGCTGCCGGTGCGGCGCTGGTGCTGGCGCCGCCGGCCTTGTTGCAGTGGCAGGCGCCACCCGACACCCTGCACTGGGGCGTGATCGCGCTGTGCGGCCTGATGGGCGGCGTGGGCCATCTGTCCGTGGCCATGGCGCACCGCTATGCGTCGGCCGCGGTGCTGGGGCCTTTTCTCTATCAGCAGATCCTGTACCTCACGCTGTGGGGCTGGTTGGTCTTCAAGCAGGTGCCCGACGCTTTTGTCGTGGCCGGTGCGCTGGTGGTGGTGGCCAGTGGCCTGTACCTGTTGTGGCTGGAGATGCGCAGGGCTTGAGCCCACGTGTTGCAAGGTGCTACCGCGATGCGGCTGGTGTGCGCGACTTTTGTCACGCGCCCTCTGGAGAAGGCGGCGTCAGACCTCGCCGCAATGATGCGGGCTCAAGAAAACAGCGTCAGCGCCCGAAAACAGGTGCATCGGGCGTCCGCCAAGGGCGCCGGCAATTCTTGGAGTCTCATGGCCAGCACCATCGCCGTCGATGACCTGCGCGTCGGCATATTCATCCAGCTGGACGGCGGCTGGCTGTCGCATCCATTTCCGCTGTCGAGCTTTCGCATTGCGTCGCAGGAGCAGATTTCCACTTTGCGCGAACTGGGTCTGCGCCAGCTGCGATGGGTGCCCGAAAAGAGTGACCTGCCGCCAGACGCAGCCGGCTTGGGAGACGCACAAGCCGCAGCAGATGCCGCCGCCCTTGCGGCGCAAAGTGAAGTGCAGCGCCTGCGTCAGGAGCTGCAGGCACAACGTGGAGCGGCCCAGCATTGCGAGCGCCAGCACGCCGAAGCGGCCACCGCCTGGCGCAAGGCCAGCGACGCCGTCAGCGCACGCCCGCAGGAAGCCGCACGCACCACCGAACTGCTCACACGCGCCATCCTGGACAAGATGCTGGTGGCCGATGACATCGGCATCCGCCTGGTGCCCGGCGGCGGCGACCGTGCGGCCGCACACGCCCTGAACGTGACCATCGTCTCGCTGCTCATCGCCCGCACGCTGGGGGTGTCCGAAGCCGAGCTGATGGACCTGGGCATCGGCGCGCTGATGCACGATGTGGGCAAGGTCGATGTGCCCGAGCGCTTCCGTCACGCCGAAGAAGGTTTCAACGCCAACGAACTGAACGCCTACCGCGACCACGTGGTCAAGGGCGTGGCGCTGGGCCAGCGCATGGGCTTGTCCGCCGGCGCGCTGAGCGTGCTGGCGCAGCACCATGAACACGCCGACGGCAGTGGCTTTCCGCTGAAGATTGCTGGCGAACGCATCACCATGGCCTCACGCGTGGTGGCCCTGGTCAACCGCTACGACAACCTGTGCAACCCGCAGGCCCGCACGCTGGCCTTGACGCCGCACGAGGCAGTGTCGGTGCTGTTTGCGCAGGGCCGCCAGCGCTTTGACGCCACGGTGCTGAACGCCTTCATCCGCATGATGGGCGTGTACCCGGCGGGTTCGCTGGTGCAGCTGACCGACGACCGCTTTGCCATCGTCGTGGGCGTCAACAGCAGCCGACCGCTGAAGCCGCGGGTGCTGGTGCACGACGCCCATGTGCCGCGCCACGAGGCCCTGGTGCTGGACCTGGAGCGTTGCCCCAACCTGGGCATCCGGCGCAGTTTGCCTGCGGCCAAGTTGCCGGCGCTGGCCATCGAGTACCTGGACCCCCGCCCGCGCGTGGCCTACTACTTCGAGCCGCTGGTCCGCGAGGTCCAGGGCGAAGAGCTGGCTGCGTGAAGTTGCCTGCGCCCGTGCTGGCTGCGCCGCCGGACCCGGACCTGAGCCTGGACGTCTGCACACGCTTGCTCGACGGCTTGCCCGATGCGGCATGGGTGGTGGACCTGGGCAGCAGCACCGTGGTGGCCGCCAACGCCGCTGCACACCAGCTTTTTGGCCACGCAGCGCCAGGCCTGGTGGGCCAACCGGCAGCAGGCCTGGCGGCTTCGCCCGAAGATCTGGTGTGGTGGGCCGAGGCCGCTGCCGGCCACGCCACACCTTTGCATTCAGACACCGTGGTGGCCACGCCCGATGGCCGTGCGCTGCACGTCAGCCGCAGCATCCGCCCCGTGCGTTTGCTGTCCGGAGCCGGAGCCGGCGACGCCGTGCAGCATGTGCTGGTGGTGCTGTCCGATCGCAGCGCCGAGCAGCGTGCGCAAGCGCAACGCGAAGAACTGCTGGCAGAACTGCAGGCCACGCTGGAAGCCACGGCCGACGGCATCCTGGTCACCGACCTGGGCGGCCGTGTGCGGGCATTCAACCGGCGCTTTGCCGACCTCTGGGGTATGCCGGTGGCGTTGCTGCAGCAGCACGACGACGCGGCGGTGCAGGCCTGGATGTCGCGCAGCCTGACCGACCCTGCAGCCTACGACAGCCGTTTGCTGGCACTGTCGCAGGCCGCGCTGGTGGCCGCCAACGACAGGCTGGAACTGGTCTCGGGCCAGGTGCTGGAACGTGTCACGCGGCCCTTGTTCAGTGCCGGCCGGCCGCATGGGCGGGTGTGGTCTTTCCGCGACCTGACCGAAAGCCTCGCGGCGCAAGAGCGCATCGAATCACTGAGCGTGCACGACCCACTCACCGGCCTGGCCAACCGCCGCCGCCTGACCGAATGTGTGGCCACGGCGGTGGCGCTGGCGCGGCAGGACGGCACGTCGCTGGCGCTGCTGGTGGTGGACCTGGACCGCTTCCGCCACATCAACGACAGCCTGGGCCACGAGGTGGGCGACCGCGTGCTGCTGGACGTGACGCAGCGCATTCAGGGTTGCTTGCGCCAGGACGACCTGCTGGCGCGCCTGGGTGGCGACCAGTTTGCCGTGGTCGTGAGCCCGGCCGATGCGGCGGCTGCAGAAACCACGGCGCGGCGGGTGCTGAATGTCGTGGCGCAGCCCTGCAGCCTGGACGGCACGCAGTTCACGCTGACTTGCAGCATCGGCGTGGCGCTGGGGCCTTCGCATGGCAGCACGGCCGACGAACTGGTGCGCCATGCCGAAGCGGCCATGCGCGCGGTCAAGGCGGCCGGCCGCGCCAACTTTCGCATCCACCAGGCACGTGCCGAGGTGGACCGCCGCAGCCACATGAAGCTGGACCATGCCATGCGCCAGGCGCTGGTCAGCGGGCGCTTTCGCCTTCACTACCAGCCGCAGGTGAGCCTTGACGACGGCCGCATCACGGGCGCTGAAGCGCTGCTGCGCTGGCGCGACCCCGAGCTGGGCGAGATTTCACCCGCGCGTTTCATCCCCGTGGCCGAAGACAGCGGCTTCATCGTGCCCATCGGCGACTGGGTGCTCAGCCAGGCGGTGCGCCAGGCGGCACTGTGGCATTCCAAGGGGCTGTCGCTGCCCATCGCGGTCAACGTGTCGGCGCTGCAATTCCAGCAGGGCCACTTTGTGGACCGCGTGGCCAATGTGCTGGCGGTTGCCGGCGTGCCGCCGCAACTGCTGGAGCTGGAGCTGACCGAGAGCATCCTGGTGCACGATGCCGACGAGGCCTTGCACCGCCTGCACGCGCTGGCGCGGCTGGGCGTGAGGATGTCCATCGACGACTTCGGTACCGGCTATTCGAGCCTGGCCTACCTGAAACGCTTTCCCATCGGCAAGCTCAAGATCGACCGCAGTTTTGTCAGTGGCCTGCCCGACGACGAAAGCGACGCGGGCATCGTGCGCGCCATCCTGCAGATGGCCCGTGCGCTGGGCATGAAGGTCATCGCCGAAGGTGTGGAAACCGAAGCCCAGCGCAGCTTCCTGCATGACGCGGGTTGTGACGAGTTCCAGGGCTACCTTTTTGCACCGGCGCTGGACGCGCTGAGCTTCGAACAGCGCCTGCCGGCCTTGGCCCCAGACGGCCGGGTGCAGCGCAAGCCGGGCACGCGCATCCGGCTTGTTCGTGGTTGATTCGCGGTTGCTCTGCGGCTGCTCTGCGGTTGCTCAGCGGCTGATCGCTGACACCCGCACCGGCGCTTTGTGCGCTGCGCCACCGCGAGCACAGGGTGCTGGCTGCACAATGCAACCACGATGATCTACAAATTCAAGAGCGCCGCCACCGGCGACCTCATCATGCTGGAGCCGCAAGGTGACCAGTTGCTGCGCCTGCTGGGGCGCGATCCGACGGCCAAAGGCATCATTGAAGCGGCCGACATGGCCGCTGCACTGACCACCTTGCTGGCTGCCATTGCCGACGAAGAACGGCCTCCCGGCGAAACACCCCCTGAAGGTGCCGAGCCCGCTCAACCTGCCGTGGGCTTGCGCCAGCGTCTATGGCCCATGGTCGAGATGCTGCGTCGCTGCCAGGCTGCGGGCGAACCGGTGGTCTGGGGTGTCTGAGCCAGCAAGCCCCGCGCCAGCATCGGGCGCTCACTGAATCTGCAGGAGACCCGCGATGAAGCTCTGGAGCGACAGCTGGACCAACGGTGACCGCATACCCATGCGATACGCCGCCGGCAAGCCCGACGGTGCGGGCGGCGCCATCTTCAGCGACAACCTGAACCCGCATCTGGCCTGGAGCGACCTGCCCGCGGGCACGCAGTCGCTGGTGCTCATCTGCCACGATTTTGATGTGCCCAGTCAGGGTGACGATGTCAACCAGCCCGGCCGAGAAGTGCCCGCCGATCTGCCGCGGGTGGACTTTTTTCACTGGGTGCTGATCGACCTGCCGCCGCAGCCGGCCAGCATCAGCGAAGGCGAGTTCAGCCGCGGTTTCACGGCGCGCGGCAAGCCGGGCCCCGAGGCACCGGCTGCAGCGGGTGGCGCACGCCACGGCCTGAACGACTACACCGGCTGGTTTGCACAGAACGCCCAGATGGCGGGGCAGTACTTTGGCTACGACGGCCCCTTCCCGCCTTTCAACGATTCACTGGTGCACCACTACGTCTTCACGCTGTACGCGGTGGCCGATGCGCGGCTGCCGTTGGAAGGCACCTTCACCGGCCACCAGGTGCGCGAAAAGCTCGCCGGCCGCGTGCTGGGTGAAGCCACTTTCTCGGGCACCTACACGCTGAACCAGCGGCTGCTGGACAGCGGCTACTAGCAGTCCGTTCCGTCAATGAGATTACAAATGAAATTGATGCATTCGTTCGTCAGGCTAGGAGCGGGGGCGGCAGAAGGCGTCGAAGCGAAACGTGCGAAAACCGAGGATCGCTGGGGCGTACCGACAAGCCCAGGGCTTGCCCCCTGGGCGCAGGAGGTGATACCCGGCGAGACCGGTTTCTCGCGCGTTGCAGCCGACGTCCTTCTGCCGCCCACGCTCCCAGGCGCAAACCACAGCCATAGCTGCAGCAATGGCGCGGATTTGCAACGACGCATGGCGGACGAAGGCGCGGTTTCATGTAATCGGTTTGGCGGAACGGACTACTAGCCTCCTGCAGGGCCAGCGCGGCGCCATGCAGGAGCCCACCCGCGTCTTCCTGCTGCGCCACGGCGAAACCGACTGGAACGCTGCACAGCGGCTGCAGGGCCACGCCGACATCCCGCTCAATGCCCTGGGCCGCTGGCAGGCAGAACAACTGGGTCAGGTGCTGGCCAGCGAGCACATCGCGGCCATCTACAGCAGTGACCTGCAAAGGGCCCATGCCACTGCCCTGCCGCTGGCGCGACGGCTGCAACAGACCGTGCACACCGACGTCGCGCTGCGCGAACGCCACTTCGGCCGCCTGGAAGGGCTGACCTATGCCGAGGTGGACCAGCACCACCCCGACGACGCCCGCGGCTGGCGCCAGCGGGTGCCCCACTTCGCACCCGGCGGTGGCGAGAGCTTGAGTGCTTTTTTCGCCCGCAGCGTGGCCACGGTGACGCGCCTGGCCGCACCGCACGGCGGCCAAGCCATCGCCGTGGTGGCGCATGGCGGTGTGCTGGACTGCCTGTACCGCGCCGCTGCCGGCATCGAACTGCAGGCGCCGCGCACCTGGCAGCTGGGCAACGCCAGCGTCAACCGGCTGCTGTTCACGGGCTCGGGCTTCGTGCTCGTGGGCTGGAACGACGACGCCCACCTGGACGGCGCGCCCTCCGCGCCCTGAATCAGCCCTCACGCGTGAAATCGCGTTCGGGCCCTCGCCAGCCACTCGGGTCCTTCCGGACCCTCATGTGCGGGCTCAGCCCTCGAACAGATCGTCTGCTGGCCGTTGCGGTTGCACCAGTCCCAGATGGCGCCAGGCCGCTGCCGTGGCGATGCGCCCGCGCGGTGTGCGCTGCAGGTAGCCCTGCTGGATGAGGTAGGGCTCGATCACGTCTTCGATGGTGCCGCTTTCTTCGCCGATGGCCGCTGCCACGTTGTCCAGCCCCACCGGGCCGCCGCCGAAGCGGTGGATCACGGCTTCCAGCAGCTTGCGGTCCATGACGTCAAAGCCCAGCGGGTCGACGTCCAGCATCTTCAGCGCCTTGTCGGCCAGCGCGTTGTCGATGCGGCCGTCGCCCTTGACCTGCGCGTAGTCGCGCACGCGTCGCAGCAGCCGGTTGGCGATGCGTGGCGTGCCGCGGCTGCGGCGCGCGATTTCCAGGCTGCCGGCGCTGTCGATGGGCACCTTCAGCAGGCCCGCCGATCGGGTGACGATGCGCGACAGTTCTTCGGCCGTGTAGAACTCCAGCCGCGCCACGATGCCGAAGCGGTCACGCAGCGGGTTGGTCAACATGCCGGCGCGGGTGGTGGCGCCCACCAGCGTGAAAGGCTGCAGGTCCAGCTTGATGCTGCGCGCGGCCGGGCCTTCGCCGATCATGATGTCGATCTGGTAGTCCTCCAGCGCCGGGTAGAGGATTTCTTCGACCACTGGCGACAGGCGATGGATCTCGTCGATGAAGAGCACATCGTTCTTCTCGAGGTTGGTCAGGATGGCCGCCAGGTCCTTGGGCTTTTCCAGCACCGGCCCGCTGGTCTGGCGCAGGTTCACGCCCAGCTCGAAGGCCACGATGTGCGCCAGCGTGGTCTTGCCCAGGCCCGGCGGGCCGAACAAGAGCACGTGGTCCAGCGCTTCGGCTCGGCCGCGGGCGGCGTGGATGAAGATTTCCAGCTGTTCACGCGCCTTGACCTGGCCCACGTACTCGGCCAGGCCCTTGGGGCGCAGCGCACGTTCGATGGCTTCTTCGTTGGGCGACGCGGGCGCGGCGCTCACCACACGCGGCAGGTCGCCCAGCTTTGTGTCGCTGCGCGCGGGCCCGAAGTTGTCGGTCTGGATGGCCATACAGCATTATCGGTGCACCTACACTGGTGCACATCGAACTTGGAAGCTTGCTGCTGCAGAGCCACCGCATGAAAACCTGGATCTCCTTCGTCCTGCCCTTTGCAGTGTTCGCACCGATGGCCTTGGCCAGCAGCCTCAGTGCGGCCCAGACCACCGTGTCCGACCCCTGGGTGCGGGGCACCGTGGCGCAGCAGAAGGCCAGCGGGCTGTTCGCCCGCATCACCTCCGCCAAAGGCGGCCGCCTGGTGGCGGCCACATCGCCGGTGGCGGGTGTGGTCGAGATCCACGAAATGGCCATGGACGGTGACGTGATGAAGATGCGTGCGCTGCCCAACGGCCTGGACTTGCCAGCCGGCAAGGTTGTCGAGCTCAAGCCGGGTGGCTACCACCTCATGTTGCTGGACCTGAAGCAGCAGATGAAGGCCGGTGACACGGTGCCGGTGACGCTGGTGATCGAAGGGGCGGACAAGAAGCGCGAGATGGTGGAGATCAAGGCGCCGGTTCGCGCCTTGAACGCCACCGCCGCGCCGATGCACAAACGCTGAAGCCTGCAGCGGGTCCGGTGCCCCGCTGCAACCAGGTCAGTTTCAGAAGTCAATGCGCAAGGTCACCCGCACGCTGCGTGGCTCTGCTGGGTGCACATGCCGGTCTTCCACCGCCGCCGCTTCACCGGGCAGTTGCGACTCATAGAAGTACTGGATGTCGCTGACCTTGCGGTCGGCCAGGTTGAAGACGTCCAGCGTGACTTCGGCCTTGTTGCCCAGCTTGCGGCTGACACGCAGGTTGGTGGTCAGCGATGACAAGGACCGCACGCTGTTGTCCTCGATCAGCGGGCCGCTGCCCAGGTAGCGCCACTGCAGGCTGGCGCTCCACGGCCCCAGTTCGCGCAACGTCGCGGCGACGGATGCCACACGGTCCACGCTGTTGGGGATACGGTCTCCGTTGTCGAAGCGGGCATGCGTCCAGGCGAAGTCGGCGTCCAGCAGGAACCAGGGCACCGGCACCCAGCGGTTGTTCCACTCCACGCCGCGGCGCTTGCTGGCGGCGCTGGCTTCGGTGGCGCCGGCGTCGCCGACGTAGACCAGTTCAGAGTCCGACTTCAGCTGCCAAAGCGCCAGCGAACTTTGCAGGCCCGGCAGCACTTCGGTGCGCGCGCCCAGTTCCATGCCGAGTTGCGAGACCAGCGGCGGCACCTTGTCCACGGGCCCGCCACCCCGCGGGTCTTGTGCGGCCGTGGTGCCGCGCGCGTCGTTGCTGTGCAGTCCGCGCCCGGCGTTGAAGAAGAACTCGGTCTTGGCCCACGGGCCGGCGACCAGGCTGAGTTTGGGCGACACCTGCGTGTCGCTGGAGCGCCCGCCATTGGCTGGCAGCGACAAAGCGTCGACGGTGGACCGCACGTGGTCGGCGCGCAGGCCCAGCACGGTGCGCAGCTTGGGTGTCAACTGCATCGCGGTCTGGCCGTACAGGCCCAGCAGCGACTGCTGCACACGGTCCTCTCGTGTCACGCCGATGATCTGCCGCGCCACGGTGTCGTAAAGGCCGACGCGGATGCGGTCGTGGCGCAGTGATGCGCCCACCTCGCTGCTGGCCGCCACACCGCCCAGGCGGTGGGCGAAAGCATGGCTGGCGTCGCTGCCCAGCACCGTGCGCGCGTCGGTCTGCTTGAACTGGTCGCCGTCGATTGGCCGCTCCAGCGCATAGGTGAAGTTGCTGTTCAGGTCCAGGCGGTAGCGCATCGCGTAGGCGCTGACCTTGCTGCGGCTGCTGTCACTGCCGGTGCGCCGCCACTCGCCCGACAGGCTGCTGCGCGAGGTGTCGCCACCGGTGCTGGGGTCCAGCGTGTCGAAGCGGTCGAAAGGCTGGCCCAGGTAGCTGCCGGCGTCGATCAGGCGCTGCGGGATCTGGTCGGTGGCTGTCCAGCGCGCGCGGTAGTCCATGGCGCTGACGCTGAAGCCTTGTGCCGCCGTGCCGCCGCTGAGGGTGAACACGCCGTTGGTCTTGCGCAGGCGCTCGGGCACCGCCCACGGGCCGTCGCTGTGCATCGCTTCAAAGGCGCCCAGCACCGTCAGGCCGGAGCTCAGATCCAAGGACGCGCCCGCCACGCCGCGCCGGTAGCCGTCTTCGCCCAGCGAGACCTGGCCGAAGTTGTCGTCCAGCCGTGTGCGGTAGCCGATGTCGGCGGCGCCGGCGGATGCAAAGTCGCCGCTCTTGGCGAAGTAGGGGCCCTTGCGGTATTCGATGCGCTGCACCAGTTCGGGCAGCAGGAAGTTCAGGTCGGTGTAGCCCTGGCCGTGGCCGTGGCTGGGCATGTTCACCGGCATGCCATTGACGCGTGTGGCGAAGTCGGTGCCGTGGTCGAGGTTGAAGCCGCGCAGGAAATACTGGTTGGCTTTGCCGTCGCCCGAGTGCTGGGTGACGATGACACCGGGCACAAATTCCAGCACCTCACCGGGGCGCAGGGCAGGGCGGCTCTTCAAGAGCGCGGCGCCGATGACACCCTGAGAGGCGGCGTCGGAAGTACCCACGGCGTTGTCGTAGTGGCCCTGGATGGTGACGGTTTGTGCAGCTTCGCTGGCAGCCGCCGCCGCTTGCGGCTGGGCAGTGGATGGCACTGGCACGGCGGCCAGCAGGGCAGCGGCGGTGGCCGCGCCCCAAGTTTTGGGATGCATGGTGAGTTCCTGGTTCAAGGCATGGGCTGCCTGGCCACGCAGGGCGGCCGGGCGCGCGGTCAGCCGACGCAGGTGCGAGGGCTTGACCGCCAGGCGAAACAACGCGCTCAGGCGATGCGCGGTGGCCTGAACAGCAGCCGGTGCCAGGCCAGGCTGCAGTACCAGGCCGGTCGAGCGCGCCAGATGTGGCGCCGGTTGTCGTGCCGCTGGCGAGGTGTGTCGATGGCCAGCAGCGCCAGCGCAGCCGCCAGCGCGAGCGCGGCTTCGTCCAGCGCCGCCGCCAGGTTGGCGTCGCTCACCACGCTGACGTCAACTGCGTCGTGGTGGTGGCGCTCTCCGGCGGTGTGCGCATGGCCGTGGTGCGAAAAGGCCAGTGGCGCCATCGCGGGTGTTTGTTGGTGGCGGTGCAGCGGACCCGCACCCAGCGCAAAGGCCGCCGTCACGCCCTGCAGCAGCAGGATCACGCACAGGTAACACGCCAGTACGCGAAGCAGCCCCAAGGTCGGGGCCTGTCGATGGCGGCGCGGCGGGCTGTTCATGGTGCTGGCTTCCTGTCTACGCAGCAACGGTGTCCGCAGATGCAGGGCGGGTGGACCACGCTCCTAGCGGTTCAAAGCCTTCAGGGCCAGCTTGATGCCGTCGCTCACGCCCACGTCGGACGGCAGCGCCTTCAGCGCGGCCTGCGCTTCGCGTTCGCTGTAGCCCAGCGACTGCAGCGCTTGTGCAATGTCGGCCTGCGCGTCGCTGAGCGCCGGCCCTGAGGACGGCAAAGACAGGTCGGCGCCCAGCTTGCCTTTCAGTTCCAGCAGCAGGCGCTCGGCGGTCTTCTTGCCGATGCCGGGCACCTTGACCAGACGCGCAGCGTCTTGCCGGCTCACGATGGTGGCCAGTTCGCCCACGCTCAGCCCCGACAGGATGGACAGCGCCGTGCGCGGGCCCACGCCGCTGATCTTGACCAGTTCCTTGAAGGTGGCGCGCTCGGCCGCGGTGAGAAAGCCGAACAGGATCTGGGCGTCTTCTCGCACCACGAAGTGCGTCAGCAGCACCACACGTTCGCCCAGGGCGGGCAAGTTGAAGAAAGTGCTCATCGGCACGTCCAGCTCGTAGCCGACGCCGCCCACATCCACCAGCACTTGCGGCGGCTGTTTATCGGCCAGGGTGCCGGAGATGCGGCCGATCATGGGCGCACGCTCATCTTCGGTCGTCAGGTTTCGGCCAGCAGCTTTTCAACCAGGGCGTGCAGCTCGGCGAAGTCGGGTTCGCCCACATAACGCTTGACGATGGCGCCACGTTTGTCGATGAGGTAAGTGGTGGGCGTCAGCCGCACGTCCGCGAAGGCGCTGGCGATGGCGCCGGTGTTGTCGATCACCACGCCGAAGGGCAGCTGCCGGCTCTGTGCGAAGTTGGCCACGAAGGCCGGCGGGTCGTAGCTCATGGCCACGGCCAGGGTCTCGAAGCCGCGCGGCTGGAACTTGCGGTGCGTGGCCACGAGCTGCGGCATCTCTTTGACGCAGGTGACGCAGCTGGTGGCCCAGAAGTTCACCAGCAGCACCTTGCCACGCATGGTGTCGGTTGATGCCTTCTTGCCGTCCAGCAGCGTGTAGCCGAAGCTGGGCGCGGGGTCACGGCCGCCACAAGCCGTCAATGCAAGACCGACCAGACCCAAGGCCATTGCCAGGACCGCGCGGCGCAGCGCAAGATGGGTCAGCGAAGACATGGGAGACGGACCTTCATGAGACGACGAGAGTTTACGGCAGCCCTTTCAGTGCCCCTGTTGCCAGGGCTGGCCGAGGCCGCGTTGAGTGAAGGCGATGCCGCCGCCGGCGTGCGCGCGGCGCTGGAACGTGGCGCCCTGGCTGCGGTGAGCCTGCTGGGCCAGTCCGATGGTTTTCTGGGCAACCCGCTGGTGCGCATCCCGCTGCCGGGGCAGCTGCAAGACGCGGCCAAGCTGATGCGCCGCCTGGGGCAGGGCAAGAAGGTGGATGAACTGGTGACGGCGATGAACCGTGCCGCCGAAGTCGCCGTGCCGATGGCCAGGCCGCTGTTCGTGAGCACCGTCAAGGCCCTGAGCGTGGAAGACGCGCTGAAGATCGTGCGTGGCAGCAGCACGTCGGTCACCGACTTCTTTGCCGGCAAGACCCGATCGCCGCTGGGTGAGAAGTTTCTGCCCATCGTCACCCAGGCCACTGAAAAGGTGTCGCTGGCGGCCCGCTACAACGCGGTGGCGGGCAAGGCTGCGGGGCTTGGGCTGGTGAGGGGCGAAGACGCCAACGTGCAGCGGTACGTCACTCGCAAGGCTTTGGACGGCCTGTTCCTGATGATCGGCGAAGAAGAAAAGAAGATCCGAGCCGATCCAGTGAAAACGGGCAGTGCGATCCTTAAGAAGGTGTTCGGCCGGTAGTCCCGGCGAGCGCGGCGCGGCTGCGTCTCAGCGGCCGCGCGCCGCAGCTTCTTCGGCGCGTGACAGCTCGAAGGTCAGTGCCTCGGGCAGCGCCGACATGATGGCGTCTCGGCCCACGCTGGCCAACTGTCGGCCACCCAGGTTCAGCACCTCGAAGGCCTTGCCTTGTTCGGCGATGCGCACGAAGACCAGTGTCGGCACCTCGGCCAGCATCTCGTTGCGCAGGCGCTCGAAGTGTTCGCCGGCGATGGCGGCTTCGTAGATCATGGCGTGCGGCAGGCCGTCGGCACACAGCTGCTGCGCTTCTTCGACCGAGGTCACGAAGTCGACCATCAGGCCCATCGGTCGCAGCGCGGCTCGCACCACGTTGCGCACCTCGCGCCGCGCCGCCAGCACCATGACGTGGCGGCCGGCCAGGGGCTGCGAATTGTGGGCTTGCGATTCAACCACCTGTGTTTCGGCCTGCTGCGCCGAAGCCAGGCGCGGCGCCAGGGTCTGCGGGAACTCGAGCTTGAGCTCGGTCTTGCCGGGCAGGTCTTTGCGCTGCACCAACAAGCCCAGCACACCGGCGGTTTGTTGCAGCAGGCGCCAGGACATGGTGTTCAGCCGGGGCGCTTCGACAGAAGTGGCGCGCCCGCTTTCGCCGTCCACTTCGTCGGGCTGCAGGTAGGCGTAGGCCACGGTCAGGCAGGCATGTGCCGGCCAGTTCTGGATGGCCACGGTCAGATCGATGCGCGACACGGCGTGTTCGAAGCACCACTCCAGCGTGGTCTGCAGCAGCGAAAACAGCAGCGTCGTGTCGCCCATGACTTCGGCGGCAGCAAACACCTGGCGCACCTCGATGCCGCGGGCGTCGATTTCGCGGCCACGCTGGCGCAGCGCTTCCCGCAGCAGGCTGGTCAGGTCCAGACGTTCATTGGCCAGCTGGATGCGGCCATTGCCCAGCCGCACCACCTGCTGGCCCATGATGCCGGCGCGCCGGGCGCGGTCGATCTCGTCGCGCAGCGCGCGCAGGCCCGCGCGGTCGATCTTGCCGGTGGCCGTGAGCGTGGTCACACGCTCCAGTGCCGACGACAGGTGGGTCGCGACCTCGCTGCCCAGCTGCGCCACCAGGGCCTGGGGATCCACAGGCTCGGCTACCCGGCGGCCGGCTGGGGGGGCGCCGGGCAGGTCACGCAGGTCCATGGTTGTTCGCTCCGTCATCGCTGGCTGGCACGGTCACTCCAGATCCACATCATGCACAAGGTGCGCAGCCGCGCACGGTTCAAGGGGCAACAGCCGCCGAGTGTCAGGCCCCATGGAAACCCGTGGCTCCGCGCTCCCAGCCCGAATATCTACCCTACAAGCATGGGGTGTGACAAGAAGAAGCCGTGCCTTGACCCGCCTGTCGTGCATTTGTCCGTTCATGGCTCATGGCCCAGCACACCGCTGGTCCGCAGCCGCGCCAGTTCGGACGGCCCGATGCCCAGTTCGGCCAGGACCTGATCGGTGTGCTGCCCCAGCAGCGGTGGCGGGCGGCGCAGTTGCACCGGGGTTTGCGACAACTTCATGGGGCTGGCCACCAGTTCCAGCGTGTCGGTCAGCGGGTGCGGCACGGCCACCGTCATGGCGCGCTGGCGCACCTGCGGATCGGCAAACACATCGGCCAGATCGTTGATGGGGCCGCAGGGCACCTTGGCTGCTTCAAGCGCGGCCAGCCAGTCGGCCCGTGGGCGTCTTTGCATGTGCCGGGCCAGCAGCGGCACCAGGGTGTCGCGGTTGCGCACACGATTGGCATTGACGGCAAATCGGGCGTCCTGCGCCAGTTCGGCACAGCCGGCCACGGCGCAAAAACGTTCGAACTGGCCGTCATTGCCCACGGCCAGGATCAGGTGGCCGTCAGCCACTTCGAACACCTGGTACGGCACGATGTTCTGGTGGGCATTGCCGGCACGTCGAGGTGCATTTTTCGTGACCAGGTAGTTGGCGCCCAGGTTGGCCAGCATCGCAACCTGCGTGTCCAGCAGCGCCATGTCGATGGCCTGGCCCTGACCCGTGGCGTCGCGATGGCGCAGCGCGGCCAGGATGGCCACCGTGGCGTACATGCCGGTGAAAAGGTCAGCCACCGCCACGCCCACTTTTTGCGGCCCGCCGCCGGGCAGGTCGTCGCGCTCGCCAGTCACGCTCATCAGGCCGCCCATGCCTTGCACGGCGTAGTCGTAGCCGGCGCGGTCGCGGTAAGGGCCGGTCTGGCCGAAACCGGTGATCGAGCAGTAAACCAGGCGCGGAAACTGCGCGCACATCGAGACCGCATCCAGGCCGTAGCGGGCCATGTCGCCGACCTTGAAGTTTTCGACCATCACATCGCAGGTGGCGGCCAGCTTCATCACCAGGGCCTGCCCTTCGGCCCGTGAAATGTCGATGGTCACCGATCGTTTGTTGCGGTTCGCGCCCAGGAAGTAGGCGGCTTCAGCAGTGTCCTGGCCTTCGTGGTCTTTCAGGAACGGCGGGCCCCAGCCGCGGGTGTCGTCGCCACCCGGGTGGCCGCCGCCTGCAGGGCGTTCGATCTTGATGACCTCTGCGCCCAGGTCGGCCAAGGTCTGTGTGCACCAGGGGCCGGCCAACACACGCGACAGGTCCAGCACGCGCACGCCGTCCAGCGCACCTGGGGTCAAGGGAGTGGAAACCTGCTCGGGCGTGCTCATGCGGCCGATTGTCCGGCAGCCCACGGGATAATCACGCGATGCCCTTGAGTCCCGTGTCCGACCCGCCTCTTGAAGAGCCGTTGCCTTTGCGTCTGTTTTTCTTGATCAGCGTCTGCGCCTGTACCCTGCTGCAAGGATGCTCGCCGGTCCTGGACTGGCGCGATGTGCGGCCCGCCGACACCCGGGTGCAAGGCCTGTTCCCGTGCAAGCCCCAGGTCCAGGAAAGGCGCGTCCAGCTGGCGGGCGAGCGTGTTCGGCTGTTGCTGCACGCCTGCACAGCCGGCGGTCTGACCTGGGCGCTGGCCCATGCCGACATGGCCGACCCGGTGCGAGTCCAGCAGGCCCTGACCGAGCTCAGCGCATCGGCTGCCGGCAACATCGGCGCCGCTGCAACCGAGGGCACGGCGCTGCAAGTGCCGGGTTCGACGCCCAACCCGGCCAGCCGGCGCAGCCGTCTGCAAGGCGCCTTGCCCGATGGCCAGCGCGTTCAGATGCACCTGGCCGTCTTTGTCCACGGCACCACCGTGTTCCAGGCCACCGTGCTGGGCGACCAGGTGGCTGAAGAGCCGGCGCAGACCTTTTTCAGCGGCCTGCGATTCCCTTCATGACCGTGACGCACAGCAAGGCCGCGCTGATCTTCTTCGCGTTTGCTTTCACTTACTTTCTTTCGGCCCTGCTGCGCGCGGTGACGGCCACGCTGGCGCCTGTATTCAGCGCCGAACTGGGCTTGGGCGCAGCCGATCTCGGCCTGCTGGCCGGCGCCTACTTCCTGGGGTTTGCCAGCATGCAGTTGCCGCTGGGCCGGGCACTGGACCGCTTCGGCCCGCGCCGCTCACTGCTGGTGCTGCTGAGCCTGGCCGTGCTGGGCTGCGTGGCCTTTGCGCTGTCGCCGGGCCTCGTCGCCTTGACCGCCGCGCGGGTGCTGATCGGTGCGGGCGTGGGCGCCTGCCTGATGGCGCCGCTCACGCTGTACCGGAGCATCCTGTCGCCTGCGGCGCAACTGCGCGCCAATTCCTGGATGCTGATGACCGGCTCGCTGGGCATGCTGGCATCGACCCTGCCGGTTCAATGGTTGCTGCCGCATACCGGCTGGCGAGGCCTGTTCTGGGCCGTGGCGGGCCTGCTGATGTTGGGCATGGGGATCATCGCCTGGCTGGTGCCGCTCGATCGACCCGCTGCCGCAGGCACGGCCGACACCACGACGCGCTATCTGGACATCGCGCGCCATCCCATGTTCTTGCGCATGGCGCCGCTGGGCTTCTTTCTCTACGGCGGCATGATCGCCGTGCAGTCGCTGTGGGCCGGGCCTTGGCTGACCCGTGTTGCCGGCCAGAGTGCCGCAGGCGCCGCACAAGGCTTGTTTGCCATCAATCTGGCCATGCTGCTGGCTTTCCTGAGCTGGGGCGCGCTGATGCCGCGCCTGGTGCGGCGGGGTCTTGATGCCCCGCGGCTCATCGCCTGGGGCGTGCCGTTGGCGCTGCTGCTGACCTTTGTCAATGTGGGCTTGGGGCCAGCGGCGTCGGCCGGGCATTGGGCCCTGTGGTGCGTGGCTTGCACTTTTGTGTCGGTCAGTCAGCCGGCCGTGGGCGCGGCTTTCCCTTCGGCACAGGCCGGGCGGGCGCTGTCGGCCTTCAACCTGGTGATCTTCAGCGGCGTGTTCTGTGTGCAATGGGGCATCGGCCTGCTGATCGATGCGCTGCGCACGGCAGGATGGGCCGAGGTTGATGCCTTCCGCGCGGCTTTTGCCATGCTGGGTCTGTGCAGCACCTTGTCGTATCTTTGGTTCCTGCACCGTCGCCCGGCGGCAAACCCATAATCGCGCCAGAGTCGCACCACAGTCGCACCACAGTCGCACCACAGTCGCTCCGATGGCCCGCATCCTGATCGTCGCCCACGCCCCGCTGGCCAGCGCGCTGCAGCAGGTGGCGCAGCATGTGTACCCTGATTGTGGAGGCGGCCTGACGGCCGTGGACGTGCCGCCCGGTGCCGGCATCGAAGAGGTGCAGGCCAAGCTGCGTCAGGCGCTGGCCCAACAGCCAGGCCAAGACGTGCTGATCCTGGTCGATGTGTTTGGCGCCACGCCCTGCAATGCGGCCCTGGCCACCGCGGACGGTGTGCGATCGCGGGTGGTGGCCGGCGTCAACGTGCCCATGCTGTGGCGCACGCTGTGTTACCGCGACAACCCGCTGGACGACTTGGTCAGCCGCGCGGCGGTGGGCGCCACCCAGGGCGTCATGCACGTGAGCGTGCCCAAGCGCCAGAACCAGGCGCCTTCATCCGCCAGTCATGATCAAGTCCAACATCACGATCAGCAATAAACTCGGCCTGCACGCCCGTGCCTCGGCCAAGCTCACCAAGCTGGCGGGTAGCCATACCAGCGAAATTCACCTCAGCCGCAACAACCGGCGCGTCAACGCCAAGAGCATCATGGGTGTGATGATGCTGGCAGCCGGTCTGGGCAGCGAGATTGAAATCGAGATCGATGGTGCCGACGAACAGGCCGCGATGGCGGCCTTGCGGACGCTCATCGAAAGCAAGTTCGGCGAGGGCGCGTGATGGCCTGCAACGCCTTGCCGGAAGGCACCCCGCCGTGAGCATCCAGGTCTTCGGCATCCCGGTTTCGCGCGGCGTGGCCATCGGACGCGCGGTGCTGGTGGCATCCAGTCGCGTGGACGTCGCGCACTACTTCGTGGCCGTCGATCAGGTGCCGCAAGAAATCGACCGACTGCGCCACGCCCGGGACGTGGTGGCTGGCGAACTGGAACTGCTCAAGCGCGAGTTGCCAGCCGAAGCGCCGCACGAGCTGGCTGCCTTGCTGGACGTGCACCTGATGCTCTTGCACGACGAGACGCTGAGCGACGCCACGAAGGTCTGGATCAGCGAGCGCCACTACAACGCTGAATGGGCCTTGTCCGCGCAGCTCGAGGTCCTGGCGCGCCAGTTCGACGAGATGGAGGACGCCTACCTGCGAGAGCGCAAGGCTGATGTCGAGCAGGTGGTCGAGCGCTTGTTGCGTGTGATGGGCGGCTCATCGCCCAGCCCTTCGTCGCTGGCACCCGGCCTGCAGAAGCAGGCCCGTGACTTTGCTGGTGAGGATCCCCTGGTCCTGGTCGCCAGCGATGTGGCCCCGGCCGACATGATGCAGTTCAAGCGCAGCGTGTTCACCGGCTTCGTGACCGATGTCGGCGGTCGCACCTCGCACACGGCCATCGTGGCGCGCAGCATGGACATTCCGGCAGTCGTGGGTGCGCGCGAGGCGAGTCGCCTGATCCGTCAGGACGATTGGGTGATCATCGACGGCGATGCGGGTCTGGTGCTGGTCAACCCGTCCCCCATCGTGCTGGAGGAGTACCGCTTCCGTCAGCGCCAGAGCGAACTCGAACGGGCCCGGCTCAACCGCTTGCGCCACACCCCGGCTGTGACGCTGGACGGTCAGCCCGTCGAACTGCTGGCCAATATCGAGTTGCCCGGCGACGGACCGGGGGCGCTGGAGGCGGGCGCCGTGGGCGTCGGCTTGTTCCGCAGCGAATTCCTCTTCATGAACCGCGAAGGCGACGTGCCTGGGGAGGACGAGCAGTTCGAGGCTTACAAAGACGCCGTGCTGGCCATGCAGGGCCTGCCAGTGACCATCCGCACAGTTGACATTGGCGCCGACAAGCCCTTGGAGCGCATGAGCGCGCAGGAGTTGCGCCACGAACACGGATTGAACCCGGCGCTGGGCCTGCGGGCCATCCGCTGGAGCTTGGCGGAGCCGGGCATGTTCCGCCAGCAGTTGAGAGCCATCCTGCGCGCCAGCGCCTTCGGCCAGGTGCGCATCCTGGTGCCCATGGTGACGCACCTGGGCGAGATCAAGCTCATCTTCGAAGCCATGGCGCGCGCCCAGCACCAGTTGGAAGAGGCGGGCCGCGCCTTCACGCGGGTGCAGGTGGGGGCCATGATCGAGGTGCCTGCGGCGGCCATCATGATCGATCGTTTTCTGCAGCAGTTCGACTTCGTGTCGATAGGCACCAACGACCTGATCCAGTACACGCTGGCCATCGACAGAGCCGACGAAGCCGTGGCCCATCTGTTTGACCCCTGGCACCCGGCCGTGCTGCAGCTTCTGCAGCATTCGATCGCCACGGCCAACAGGCTTGGCAAACCGGTGTCGGTGTGCGGTGAAATGGCCGGCGATGCGGCCTTCACCGAGCTGTTGCTGGGGATGGGATTGCGCAGCTTCTCGATGCACCCCGCCCGCATTGCCTCGATCAAGCAGCGGGTGCTGAGGGCTGATACGCGGGTGTTGGCGGGTGTCGTCCGCGATGTACTGGCTTCGGACGACCCGGCGGCATCTTTGCTGCTCGCGCTGGCCGTGCACGGCGGGGCTTGAGGCCCCGCCGTTCTTGCGGCATCAGCAAAACTGCTGGTTGACAGTTGCACATCAGAAAAAGTTTGTGCTACAGTCGAGGGCTGCGCTATTCGGTGCCAAGCAGCTCTTCGCAAACAACAAGTTCAGCGGAAAGCAAAGCAAAAAACCGAGTCGCAGAAAGCCCGAGTGCTTGACAGTGATTTGAAAAAAATGTCAGAATCTCGGTCTTCGCTGATCACTGGTCGGCGGCGCTGAAAGGCAAGATGTTCAGCGATGCTCTTTAACAATCAACAGCCGATAAGCGTGGGCGTTTGAAGGCGAGTGCCAGAACACTGTGGCAACACAGAGTTCAGGTCTCATGACCTTAAACGCTCAACAGAAATTTGAAGTGAAGTTCACTTCGATTCTTTAGAGCAAATCAAGATCGAACTGAAGAGTTTGATCCTGGCTCAGATTGAACGCTGGCGGCATGCCTTACACATGCAAGTCGAACGGTAACGCGGGGCAACCTGGCGACGAGTGGCGAACGGGTGAGTAATACATCGGAACGT
>JBBRCN010000014.1:0-67415 GCA_038204775.1 Burkholderiales bacterium
CGTGCACAACGTCGCGGCGATGGTCGCAGCGCTTGCCGTGTACAGGGCGGCGCCGCGGCGGCGCCGATAATCCGTGAAGGCATCTGCCACGAACGGCTGGCGCATCGAAACGACATGAGCAGAACCTATTTCGGCACCGACGGTATCCGCGGCACGGTCGGCAAAGCGCCGATCACGCCCGACTTCATGCTGCGCCTCGGCCACGCCGTCGGCCAGGTGCTCAAGTCCGCGGAACGCCGCCCGACGGTGCTGATCGGCAAGGACACGCGCATTTCGGGCTACATGATCGAGTCGGCGCTCGAAGCGGGCTTCGCCTCTGCGGGTGTCGACGTGTTGCTGACAGGCCCCTTGCCGACACCCGGCGTCGCCTACCTGGCGCGGGCGCTGCGCCTCAGCCTGGGCGTCGTCATCAGCGCCTCGCACAACCCGTTCGAGGACAACGGCATCAAGTTCTTTTCTTCTGGCGGCCACAAGTTGCCGGATGAATGGGAGCAGGCGGTGGAAGCCGAACTGCTGGTGGCGCCGCAGTGGGTCAACTCGGCAGCGCTGGGCAAAGCCCGCCGGCTGACAGACGCGGGTGGCCGCTACATCGAGTTCTGCAAGAGCACGGTGCCCCATTCGCTGTCATTGCGGGGCATGAAGATCGTGGTGGACGCGGCCCATGGTGCGGCCTACCACGTGGCGCCCGATGTGTTCCATGAACTGGGCGCCAACGTCGTGCGCATCGGCTGCAGCCCGGACGGCCTGAACATCAACCAGGGCGTCGGCGCCACCGCGCCGCAGGCCCTGGTTCAGGCCATCGCCGAACACCGCGCCGACTACGGCATCGCGCTGGACGGCGACGCCGATCGCCTGCAGATGGTGGACGCCCAGGGGCGCCTGTACAACGGCGACGAACTGCTTTACGTGATGGCCATGGACCGCCTGGCGCAGCAACGTGCTGTGCCCGGTGTGGTGGGCACGCTGATGACCAACATGGCCATTGAAGTGGCGCTGGCACGTCAGGGCGTGAAGCTGGTGCGTGCGAAGGTGGGTGACCGCTATGTGCTGGAAGAACTCACCACCCGCGGCTGGCACCTGGGCGGTGAAAGTTCGGGTCACCTGCTGGCGCTCGACCGGCACACCACGGGCGACGGCATCGTTAGCGCGCTGCAGATCCTGCAGGCGGTTCGCCGCAGCGGCATCACGCTGCACGCCATGCTGGAAGGGGTGACCCTGTTCCCGCAGACCCTGATCAACGTGCGGCTGCGTGAAGGCAGCGACTGGAAGCTCAACGCCATGCTGGCCGATGTGCAGCACCAGGCCGAGCAGGAACTGGGCGAATCGGGCCGAGTGCTGATCCGTGCCTCGGGCACCGAACCGGTGCTGCGTGTGATGGTCGAGGCGCAAGACGGCCCTTTGGGGCGCCGCTGCGCCGAGCGCATGGCTGCGGCTGCAGCGGCAGGTTGAACCTGCCATCGGCGGCCACCTGCCGCCGAGCCGTCAGCCATCAACGCGCCAGCGTCATCAACGCTTGGGCGGCATCAGCACTTTGTCGATGATGTGAACGACGCCGTTGGTGGCGGCCACATCGGCATTGATCACCAACGCGTCTTCCACGGTGACGAACGTGCCCGCCTTGGCCACCGCCAGATTTGCGCCTTGCACGGTCTTCACGTTGCCGTTCTTGGCGTCAGCGGCCATGACCTTCCCCGGCACCACGTGGTAGGTCAGCACCGACTTCAGCAGGTCCTTGTTGGCTGCCAGTTCGGCCATGGTCTTGGCCGGCACGGCCTTGAAGGCTTCGTCGCTGGGTGCAAACACCGTGAACGGGCCCGCGCCACGCAGCGTCTCGGCCAGGCCGGATTCACCCAGCAAGCGATTCAGCGTGGAGAGTTGGGGCGTGCGCGCGGCGGTGTCGACGACATTGGTGGGCGCTGGCGTGGTGGCACATCCGGCCAGCACGGTCAGTGCCAGGGCGGTGCAGCTCAGCAGCAGGCTGCGGCGGTTGGTGGTCATGGGCACAGGCTCCGTATGGTTTAAGGAAACATCTCGGGGGCGAAGGCTATGCGGGCTTGATGACCAAACCGTGACGGACACATGACAGCACCGTGGCTCGGTGGCATCAATTGGCTTTGTGACATGGTCTGTCACAGGCTTGTCATGCCGCCTTCCTACAGTCCCCGTATCGCCAACTACTGCACACGAGGCAACGCCATGACCGTCTTTCGATCCGCTGTGTTCACTGCAGCACTGTCCCTCCTGTCCGGCTCTGTTCTGGCTCAGGACGTCACCGGGGCCGGCGCCTCGTTCCCGGCCCCGGTCTACGCCAAATGGGCTGATGCCTACAACAAGGCCACAGGCGCCCGCATCAACTACCAGTCCGTGGGTTCGGGCGCTGGCATCCGCCAGATCCGCGGCAAGACGGTCGACTTCGGGGCCACGGACGCTCCGCTGACCGACGCCGAACTGACCAAAGACGGCATGATCCAGTTTCCCACCGTCATCGGCGGCGTGGTGCCAGTCGTCAACATCCGCGGCATCACCCCCGGTCAGATCAAGATGAACGGCCAGGTGCTGGGTGACATCTATCTCGGCAAGATCACGAAGTGGAACGACCCGGCGCTGACCGCGCTGAACCCCGGCGTGCCGCTGCCCGACGCCGCCATCGCCCCGGTGCGCCGGGCCGACGGCTCGGGCACCACCTTCCTGTTCACGAACTACCTGTCGAAGGTGAACGCCGAATGGAAGGCTAAGGTCGGCGAAGGCACTGCCGTGAACTGGCCCGTGGGCGCGGGCGGCAAGGGCAACGAAGGCGTCTCGGCCTTCACGATGCGGCTGCCGAACGCGATCGGCTATGTCGAGTATGCCTACGCCAAGCAGAACAAGATGAGCTATGTGCTGATGCAGAACAAGGACGGCCAGTTCGTGAAGCCTGACGACTCCGCCTTCAAGGCGGCGGCTGCAGGTGCCGAATGGGCCAAGTCCTTCTACCAAGTGCTGACCGATCAACCTGGCAAGGACAGCTGGCCGATCACCGGTGCCACCTTCATCCTGATGCACAAGCAGCAGGACAAGCCCGCCAGCGCCACCGCCTCGCTGAAGTTCTTCGACTGGGCCTTCGTCAACGGCGACAAGATGGCCGAAGAGCTTGACTACGTGCCGCTGCCTCCCTCAGTCAAGACGCTGGTCCGCAAGCAGTGGTCCGACAACCTGAAGGACGCCGCCGGCAAGGCCGTCGCTTTCCAGTAAACCGCTTCCTGCCAGGGCGCGCGCGGTATCTGCCGATCAGCGCGCGCATTCCTGGCCGTGCAACCGGTGCGGCCGCGACTGGCGGACCGCATCCTCGAGCGGAGGCCCCATGGCCGCTACACTCCCAGCGAGTTCCTACTCCGATAAAAAGAATATGGAGCGCGCTTCCCCTTCGGGCGATCCGCCTGGCCGCCGACGTGTCCTGCCCTGGGCGGATACTGCCTTCTCCATACTGGCTCAAGGCGCCGCGTGGATCACGCTGCTGCTTCTGGTTGGCATCATCCTGTCTCTGGTGGTTGGTGCCTGGCCGGCCATCATGGAATTCGGCCTGGGATTCCTGGTGTCCACCGAGTGGGATCCGGTCCAGCTGAAGTTCGGCGGCCTGGTGATGATCTACGGCACGCTGATGACCTCGTTCATCGCCTTGCTCATTGCCGTGCCGGTGAGTTTTGGCATTGCAATTTTTCTGACCGAGCTGTCACCAGGCTGGCTGAAACGTCCGCTGGGCGTTGCCATCGAACTTCTGGCGGCCGTGCCCTCGATCGTTTACGGGATGTGGGGCCTGCTGGTCTTCGGTCCGATCCTCGCCACTTACGTGCAGATCCCGCTGCAAACGGCCTTCAGCGATGTGCCATACCTGGGAGCCTTGTTCTCGGGGCCTCCGGTCGGCATCGGCATCCTGTCGGCCGGCATCATCCTGGCCATCATGATCATCCCGTTCATCGCTGCGGTGATGCGCGACGTGTTCGAAACGACGCCGGCCTTGCTGAAGGAATCGGCTTACGGCCTGGGTTCCACCACCTGGGAGGTGGTCGGCAAGGTGGTCCTGCCATACACCAAGACCGGGGTCGTCGGCGCCATCATGCTGGGCCTGGGTCGGGCGCTGGGCGAGACCATGGCCGTGACCTTTGTCATCGGCAACTTCAACCAACTCGACAGCCTGTCGCTGTTCCAGGCCGCCAACAGCATCACTTCGGCATTGGCCAATGAATTTGCCGAGGCTGGCGAAGGTCTGCACCAGGCTTCGTTGATCTATCTGGGACTGATCCTCTTCCTCATCACCTTCGTGGTGTTGGCCCTGTCCAAGATTCTGTTGTCACGCCTGCGCAAAGGCGAAGGGAGCCGCACATGAGCGCATTCGCCACGATGGATGCTGCCCGCATGGGCATGCACCGCAAGCGCAAGGTGATGAACGTGGTGGCCTTGACGCTGGCGCTGGGCGCGATGGCGTTCGGCCTGTTCTGGCTGATCTGGATCCTGATCGAGACCGTGCGCCTGGGCGTGGGCGGTCTGGCACTGTCGGTGTTCACCGAATCCACGCCGCCGCCGCTGGCCGAGACCGGTGGCCTGGCCAACGCCATTGTCGGCTCGCTGCTGATGGTTTCCCTGGCCACTGCGCTGGGCACACCCATTGGCGTGATGGCGGGCGTCTACCTGGCGGAATACGGCAAGACCACCTGGCTTGGGGCAGTGACGGGTTTCATCAACGACATCCTGCTCTCGGCGCCTTCGATCGTCATCGGCCTGTTCATCTATGCCGCGGTCGTGGCCACGACGAAGACCTTCTCCGGGTATGCCGGCGTGCTGGCGTTGGCCTTGATCGTCATCCCGGTCGTGGTGCGCACCACCGAAAACATGCTCAGCCTGATTCCCAACGCGCTGCGCGAAGCCGCCTACGCGCTGGGCACGCCGAAATGGAAGGTGATCGCTTCGGTGACGCTGAAAGCGGCTCGCGCGGGCGTCATCACCGGCGTGTTGCTGGCGCTGGCCCGCATTGCGGGCGAGACCGCACCGCTGCTGTTCACGGCGCTGTCGAACCAGTTTTTCACCGCCAACATGGGCGAGCCGATGGCCAGCCTGCCGGTGACGATCTTCAAGTTCGCGATGAGCCCTTATCAGAACTGGCAAGAACTGGCCTGGGCGGGCGTCTTCCTCATCACCCTCGGGGTGCTGGCGCTGAATATCCTGGCGCGTGTTCTCTTCCGCAACAAACACTAAGGGGCCCGAAATGGACACTCGTGTCAACCTGCCCACCAACGAGAAGGTCAAGATCTCGGTGCGCGATCTGAACTTTTACTACGGTGGCTTCCTCGCGCTGAAGAACATCAACCTCGACATTCCGGAGCGCAAGGTCACCGCCTTCATCGGCCCATCTGGTTGTGGCAAGAGCACGCTGCTTCGCGTCTTCAACCGCATGTTCGAGCTGTATCCCGAGCAGCGCGCCGAAGGCAGCATCAGCCTGGACGGCGAGAACATCCTGAAGAGCAAGATGGACGTCACGCTGATCCGCGCGAAGATCGGCATGGTCTTTCAGAAGCCCACGCCGTTCCCGATGTCGATCTACGACAACATCGCCTTTGGCGTGCGCCTGTTCGAGACCCTGCCGCGTGTGGAAATGGACGAACGGGTGGAGTGGGCGCTGAAGAAGTCGGCGCTGTGGAACGAGGTCAAGGACAAGCTCAACCAGAGTGGCTCCAGCCTGTCCGGCGGTCAGCAGCAGCGCCTGTGCATTGCCCGCGGCATCGCCATCAAGCCCGAGGTGCTGCTGCTGGACGAACCCTGCTCCGCACTGGACCCAATCTCCACCGGCAAGATCGAAGAGTTGATCCACGAACTGAAGAGCGACTACACGGTGATGATCGTCACCCACAACATGCAGCAAGCGGCACGCTGCAGCGACTACACAGCCTACATGTACCTGGGTGACCTGGTGGAGTTCGGGCCCACGAACGAACTCTTCATGAAACCCAAAAAGAAGGACACTGAGGACTACATCACCGGGAGATTCGGCTGAAAGCCGAAGGAGCCAGCACATGAGCGACAAGCACCTTTCGACCCAATTCGACGCCGAACTCAGCGGCATTTCAGGGCGTGTGCTAGAGATGGGCGGTCTGGTCGAGTCGCAGGTCACACGCGCCCTCTACGCGCTGACACAGTTCAGCGAAGAAACCGCTACCCACGTGCTGCTGCAGGAAGAGCGTGTCAACCAGATGGAGATCGAGATCGACCGCGATCTGTCGGCCATCATCGCGCGCCGCCAGCCCACCGCGCGCGACCTGCGACTGCTCATCGCCATCAGCAAGGCCATCGCCAACCTTGAGCGGGTGGGCGACGAAGCGGCGCGGATCGCCCGCACGGTGCAGCGACTCATGAACACGGGCGTGTCCGCACGGCTGCGTCTGCCGGTGTCCGATCTCAACTTCGAAGCCGAACTGGCCATTGCCCAACTGCGCAAGGCCCTGGATGCCTTTGCCCGCCTGGACACCGCCAAGGCGCTGGAAGTGCTGAAGCAGGACGACCAGATCGACCAGGAATTCGACGGCCTGCTGCGCAAGCTGATCACCTACATGATGGAAGATCCGCGCACCATCTCGTCCAGCATCGACCTGGTGTTTGTTGCCAAGGCCATCGAGCGGGTGGGCGACCACGCCAAGAACCTGGCCGAAGCCATCATCTATGTCGTTAAGGGCACCGACGTTCGGCACACTTCGGTGCAAGACGTCGAAAACGTGGTGCGCTGAAGGCGGGGAAGCCATGAGTCTGATCCTGGTTGTTGAAGATGAAAGCGCGATTGCAGAACTGATCGCCATCAACCTGCGTCACGCAGGGTTCGAGGTGAACATCGCGGCGGACGCCGACAGCGCACAAGCCGCAGTGGATCGCGTGCTGCCTGACCTGGTGTTGCTGGACTGGATGCTGCCTGGCCAGTCGGGCGTGCAGTTGTCGCGCCGCTGGCGCAGCGATGCGCGCACCAAGGAACTGCCGCTGATCATGCTGACGGCACGTGCAGAAGAAGCCGACAAGATCACCGGCCTGGATGCCGGTGCCGACGACTACCTGACCAAGCCCTTTTCCACCAAGGAACTGCTGGCGCGCATTCGCGCCGTGCTGCGCCGCAAGGCGCCCGAGGCGCTGGACTCGGCGGTGGAAGTCAGCGGTTTGAAGCTGGACCCGTCCACTAGACGTGTCACGCGCCGGGTGGACGACGAGTTGCGCGAAGTCAAGATCGGTCCCACCGAATTTCGCCTGCTGCACTTCTTGATGACCCACCCCGAACGTGTGCACAGCCGCGCGCAACTGCTGGACCGGGTATGGGGTGACCACGTGTTCATCGAAGAACGCACGGTGGACGTGCATGTCAAACGCTTGCGGGAAGCGCTGTCACCGGTGCAGTGTTCTGCGCTCATCGAAACCGTTCGTGGGGCCGGCTACCGCCTGACCCAGCAACTGGGCACGCTGGCCGCTTGAGCGGCCAGCCCCTTGCGATGGCCGAGCTCTTGCCACGGGCCGTCGCCGCTTTGCTGGTGTTGGGCCTGGGTGCCCTGATCGGCGGTATCTTCAGCGTGTTCACCGGCCGCCCCCTGGCCATGTCTGCGCTGGGCGCTTTGTTGGCCCTGCTGCTGGCCAACGTGCGCCTGGCGGTGCGCGGCCACCGTTTTCTGGAATGGCTGCGCGGGCCCCGCCTGGTGCCGGCGCCGCGTGATGCCGGGTTCTGGGGCGAACTGGCTTACCGCGTCGAGCGTGCGCTGCGCGGCAAGGAACTGGAGCTCAGCGATGAAAGGCAGCGGCTGGCGCAGTTTCTGGCCGCCATCGAGGCTTCACCCAACGGCGTGATGCTGCTGGATGCGTTGGACCAGATCAGCTGGTTCAACTCGGTGGCCGCAGAACACCTGGGTCTGGACCCCGCACGGGACCGCCTGCAGCGCGTGACCAATCTTGTGCGTGCACCGGCCTTTGTGGCCTACCTGCAGGATGGTCGGTTTGATGACCCGATCGTCTTTCCGGGACCTTTGGGCCGCAGCACGCTGTCGGTGATCGTGCGTGCCTATGGCGAAGGCATGAAGCTGGTGTTGACACAGGACATCACCGCACGCGAACGTGCAGAAGCCATGCGGCGCGACTTTGTGGCCAACGTCTCGCACGAGATCCGAACGCCTCTGACCGTGGTCGCAGGCTTTGTCGAAACGCTGGCGCAATTGCCTCTGACCGAAGTAGAGCGCCGCCGTGTGCTGACGCTGATGGAGCAGCAGACCGGCCGCATGCAGTCGCTGGTGGGTGACCTGCTCACGCTGGCCCAGTTGGAAGGCAGCCCTCGCCCGGGCTCCGACCGCTGGGTGGCGGTGGCGCCCATGTTGCAGCGGGCCCACGATGATGCGCTGGCCTTGTCGGCGGGCCGCCATCGCCTGGAAGTCACGGGCGGCGAAGACGCCGAGGTCGCCGGCAGCGAAGCCGAACTGCTCAGCGCCGTGGGCAATCTGCTCAACAACGCCGTGCGCTATACGCCTGTGGGCGGCCAGATCCACCTGCGCTGGCTATGGCGTGAAGGCGGCTCGGCGGAGATCGAAGTCAGCGACAGCGGCATCGGCATTGCACGTGAACACCTGCCGCGCCTGACCGAACGTTTCTACCGCGTGGACGGCAGCCGGTCTCGCGACACTGGCGGCACGGGTCTGGGCCTGTCCATCGTCAAACATGTGGTGCAGCGGCACGGTGGCGAGATCGATGTGCAGAGCGAACCCGGCAAGGGCAGCACCTTCCGCCTGTTGCTGCCGGCACAGCGGGTGCGCCAGCATGCACCTGCGCTGGATTCGGTCGCCCCCTCGGTGGGCAGCACCGTCAACGTGTGACCCCAGGCCTCAGGGCTTGCGGCGCAAGACCTGCGTGTATTCGTCGCGTTCTGTCGGCCGGCTGACATCGGCCACCCATTCCCAGCCGCCCGGCGGCGGGGGCGCAGGGCGCATTCGCAAGACACGCAGCAGGATCTGGCATGACCCCGCTGCAGCGTCCGGCCGGGCATCCACCGCCCAGCGGCCCCAGTGTTCGAGCGCCGCCACCGTGGCCGGCGCGATGCCGGGCGCGGCGATGCAGTTGTCAGCCGGCACATGCAGTGCCAGGCGGGTGACGAAGGGGCGCGCACTGCGCGCGTAGTCCAGCAGCGGCAGCCACAGGGTCATCAGCAACAGCCAGCACAGGGCCACACCACCTGCGGGCAGCACCAGGCTCTTCCAGAGTGCCTCACGATGGCGGCCCGTGCGCCACCGGACAACGGCCACCCAGGCCAGCGTGCCGGCCACGGCCAACACCAGGGCCAGCGCAGAAAACGGCGCATCGAAGCCGGGCGCCAGCCGCACCACATTGGACGCCGGCTTGGCCGGCCATCCGGTCTGCAGCGACACGTAGATGACCCAGATCGTCAGTGCAGCCAGGCTGAAGAAGAACATCGAAAACCAGTCCACCGCCGCCGATGCGCTGCGCTTGAGCGTGGGCAGGGCAAAGGCGGCCAGCACAGCCAGCGCGGGCAAGCCCAGCATCAAGGCGCGGTCAGAGCCCGCCATCACCAGGTTGGCGCCCAGGGACACGAGCACCAGCACCAGCGGCACCGACAGGTGTCGATACGACAGTTGGCGGCGCCAGCGCCACAGCGTCCACAGCGCCAGCGGCCAGGCCGGCCACATGAACCACAACCACTGCCGAGCAATGCGTGGGATGTCGCCGGCCGCAGGTGCAAGCACACGCCAGCCCCAGGCGTCCAGGCCCCAGGCCAGCAGGGCCGCAGCGGCCGTTGCGGCGACCAGCCAGGCGGTGATGGCCCGCGCCGGGGCCTGGCGCGAAAAGGTGCAGACGATCCAGCCGCCCAGGCCGGCTGCCACCGCCATCGCAGGTGCGCCGCTGGCGGCCAGCAAGGGCAGGGCGACGAGCACCGCCACGCGTGAACGCCATTTGCGAGAAGGCGCCGCTGCCAGGCCGTACAAGTACAGCGTGGCGGCAAACAACTGCACCAGTTCTGGCGTGGTTTCGTGGCCCAGTTGCAGCAGGCCCAATGTCGCCATCAGCGCCAGCAGGCCACCGTCGGCCATGGCTCGAGCGTAGGCCACCGGGTCGGCCTCGCCGCCAAAGGCAAAGGCCACGGGCTGGGCCGCGTCGGTGCGTGCCAGCAGGTAGGTGCAATACCAGACCAGGGCCAGCGTCAGGCCCAGCAGCATGGCAAAGGGCACACGTGCCGCCAGCGCCGGGTCGAGCCAACCCTGGCCCGCCAGGATGAACACGGCACCCAGCCAGTGCGGCAGCAACGCGGTGTCGGCCTCCACGCCGCCCAGCGCCGGTGCCCACCAGGAGGTGCGGCCTTCGGCCATCGCCACCATCAGGCCGAAGGCGTTGACATCGGCGCTGCGCCAGGGGTCGCGGCCCACCAGACCGGGCAGCACGTAGGACGCGCACAGCAGCCACAGCGCCAGGCGCGGCAGACGCCGGGCGCCTCGCTGCGTGACAAGAGCGGGGTTGGGGCTGCTCACCGCGTGATGATGCCGCAGGGGCCAAAGAAAAAGGCAGCCGAGGCTGCCTTTGCTGGTGGCCGCAAGGCCGCCACGGTGTCAGGCAGCCGGGGTGTCGGTGGCCGCAGACGACTTCTTCATGCCGACGCGCGCAAACTTGTTGCGGAACTTCTCGACGCGACCGCCCAGGTTGTCGATGCTCTTCTGGGTGCCGGTGTAGAACGGGTGCGTCTCGCTGGTGGTTTCCAGCTTGATCAGCGGCAGTTCGCGACCGTCTTCCATCTTGATCATCTCCTTGGTCGGCGCGCAAGAACGCGTGACGAAGGTGAAGCCGTTGGACAGATCCTGGAAGCAGATCTCGCGGTAGTTGGGGTGAATGCCGTCTTTCATGGGAAACCTCAAAAAGTGGTTGGGAGCCACGCCTTGCCTAAAGACCTTTTTCGGGTACTTGGGCGGCGCACTTGCCGGGGGGAATTCAGGAAACCGCGAATTATAGCCAGCGGACCCAACCGCCGGACTTTAGCCGCCGGACTTCAGCCACCCCGACGCATCATGTCGAAGAAGTCGTGGTTGTTCTTGGTGGCCTTCATCTTTTCCAGGATGAACTCCATCGCCTCGATCTCGTCCATGGGGTACAGCAGCTTGCGCAGGATCCAGCTCTTCTGCAGGATTTCCGGCTTCAGCAGCAGCTCTTCGCGCCGCGTGCCGCTCTTGTTGATCAGGATCGACGGGTAGACCCGCTTTTCGGCCATGCGACGGTCAAGGTGGATCTCGCAGTTGCCGGTGCCCTTGAATTCTTCGTAGATCACCTCGTCCATCTTGGACCCGGTGTCGACCAGCGCGGTGCCGATGATGGTGAGCGTGCCACCTTCTTCGGTGTTGCGCGCGGCGCCGAAAAAGCGCTTGGGGCGCTGCAGCGCGTTGGCATCCACACCGCCGGACAAAACCTTGCCCGACGAGGGCAGTACGTTGTTGTAGGCGCGGGCCAGGCGGGTGATCGAATCCAGAAGAATGACCACGTCCTTCTTCATCTCGACCAGGCGCTTGGCGCGCTCGATGACCATTTCGGCCACCTGCACGTGGCGGGCGGCGGGTTCGTCGAAGGTGGAACTGATGACCTCGCCGCGCACGGTGCGCAGCATCTCGGTCACTTCTTCGGGGCGCTCATCGACCAGCAGCACGATGAGGTGAATCTCGGGGTGGTTGGCCACCAGGGCATGGGCGATGTGCTGCATCATGACCGTCTTGCCGGTCTTGGGCTGCGCCACCAGCAAAGCGCGCTGGCCTTTGCCGATGGGGGCGATGAGGTCGATGATGCGGCTGGTGATGTTCTCTTCGGCCTTGACGTCACGTTCCAGCCTGAACTGCTGCGTCGGGAACAGCGCCGTCAGGTTCTCGAACATGATCTTGTGCTTGCTCTCCTCGGGCGTCAGGCCGTTCACGCGGTCGACCTTGACCAGCGCAAAGTAACGTTCACCGTCCTTGGGCACGCGCACTTCGCCTTCGACGTTGTCGCCGGTGTGCAGGTTGAAGCGGCGGACCTGGCTGGGCGACAGGTAGATGTCGTCGGTGCTGGCCATGTAGCTGGCTTCGATGCTGCGCAGGAAGCCGAAGCCGTCGGGCAGCACTTCAAGCACGCCGTCGCCAAACACCTGCTCGCCGGCCTTGGCGCGCTTTTTCATGATCGCGAACATCAGCTCCTGCTTGCGCAGGCGGGCGACGTTTTCGATCTCCAGTGCCTCGCCCATCGTGATGAGGTCGGCTATGGGCTGGGCTTTGAGTTCGGACAGATGCATGAGGCACCCTCAGGCAGATGCGAGGCGGCTCACACGTCAAGGGGCGACGCGGGCCGTGCAGCACAGAACACTGGTGGATTGGCGCCAGAGCCACGCGCCTGGCCATCTGGCAACCGGCTGACCCGTGAGTCGGGCCGGTGAGGGCGGTGCGTGGTGGCGGGTCAGACGAGGGCTGCGACCTGAGGGGTCAGCAACCCACGTTGATCGATAGTATAGATGAGCGCGGGCTCAGGCAGTCAGGTGCGCGTCCAGAAAGGCCGTCAGCTGCGCCTTGGACAGCGCGCCCACCTTGGTGGCAGCCAACTCGCCGCCCTTGAACAGCATCAGCGTGGGGATGCCACGGATGCCAAACTTGGCCGGTACGTCGCGGTTTTCATCGACGTTCATCTTGGCGACCTGCAGCTTGCCGTCGTAGGCCTTGGACACCTCGTCCAGGATCGGGGCAATCATCTTGCAAGGGCCGCACCATTCGGCCCAGTAGTCCACCAGCACCGGTTTGTCGGACTGCAGCACATCGCTGCCGAACGAATCGTCGGTGACATGTTTGATCAGTTCGCTGCTCATGGGGGTTCTCCGCGTGCCCGATGTTCGAGAGGTCGATAAGGGCGGGGCACGGCCTGTGAAAAGGCACAATCATTCTGACACATCGGCCTCTTTCAGGCCTTGGGCCAAACTGCAAACTCGCTATGCTGCCGATAGAGCGAATCTGCATCGTGCCCAACTGGGCGACCGTTGATCTCTGGGACGAGGTCGCTCGCCACACGCGGGCCTGGCTGGCGTCGCGCAACCTGCCTGCACGCGACGCCGTGCTGCTGCTGCCCTTTGCTGCCTTGATCGAGCCGGCACGTGCCGCCTTCAGGCGCGCTGGCGGCTGGCAGCCGCGGGTCGAGACCGTGATCACGATGGCCAGCAGCCTGGCCGCCCCGACGGTGTCTGAACCCGGTGCCTGCAGCGGCGACACCGTGCTTGACCGATTGACGGCGGGTGCCTTGCTCAGGCGGCAGCAATGGGGCCAGGCCTGGGCGCGACGCGATCCTGCGGGCTTTGAAACAGCCGTGGCTTCGGTGGTGCAGGCGGCCCAGGCCCTGTGCCTGGCTGCCAACGAGTGCGCCCCTGAGCAGGCCGATGCTTTCTGGCACAAGGCCCGTGAAGAGATGCCAACGGCGCCGGGCCCGGCGGGCACCGAAGCGCTGCTGCTGCAGGTGGCACTGGCCTGGGCGACGGCCAGTTGCACCGCACAGGGCACCCCGGTGTCCGCGTTGCACCAGGCACGCCCGGCGGCCTGGATCGTCCTGCGGCTCGCGGGCACCGACGCGGCGGCAGAGTCCTTGCTGGCCGCCCGACACGTGCCCACCTTGCTGCTGGACGCCGACCCCGCCGAAGACTCGGTGTTTGCCGACGTCTGCGCAAGTGAAGGCGTGCGCCGCCTGCTCTGCGAAGACTTCGAAGACGAAGCGCAGGCAGCGGCCTCGGTGGTCATCGACGCGCTGCATGCCGGCCAGACGCCAGTGGCGCTGGTGGCGCTGGACCGCGAACTTGTGCGCCGCGTGCGGGCGCTGCTGGCGCGGCAGCAGGTGCCGCTGGTGGACGAAACCGGCTGGAAACTGGCCACCACGGCGGCCGCATCGCGCCTGATGGCACTGCTTCGCGCCGCGCAGCCCGGTGCACCGGTCGACGCCAGCCTGGAATGGCTGAAGACCTGGCCCCGCGCTGAACCCCGAGCCCTGGTGGCGCTGGAAAGACTCTGGCGGCAGCGACGCCCGCTGCCGCCCGGCGAAGCCGCGCACGCCCTGTGGACCCGCGCACAAGACCACTTGCAGCCCCTGAGCCAGGCGCCTGCGCAGCCCCTTGCCGACTGGTTGCTGTTGCTGGCCCCGCACCTGGCGTCGGACTTCACCATGGACAACCTGGCCGAAGATGCAGCCGGCGCGCAGGTGCTGGCCGCTTTGCATCTGGTGGGCGAAGTGCCGCTGGCCTGGCAACGAGCCGCCGAAGGTGTGCGGCTGTCGCTGGCCGGTTTTGCCGCCTGGGTGCGTTCGGCGCTGGAAGAAGAGCCCTTCCTGCCAGTGCCCGACCCGGCAGCGCAGGTGGTCATCACGCCACTGTCGCGGGCCTTTGGCCGCCCATTTGCCCATGTCGTGGTGCCCGGCGCCGACCACAAACACCTGGGCAGTGCCGAGTCACCGCCGGCCCTCATCGCCGACGCGCTGGCGCAGCGGCTGGGGCTGGACCACGCCCGGGCGCGCCGCCACCGCCAGCGGCTGGCGCTGGCGCATGTGCTGCGGTCCCCTCAAGTCACGCTGCTGCGGCGCCACCGCGACGCCGAAGAGCCCTTATCCGACAGCGCAGCCGTGCAGGCGCTGCTGCTGGCACGTGCGCAGGCGGGTCTGCCCGATTGGCCCTTGACACCGTGGCGCGGCGCGCAAGCTGCAGTGGCAGTTCAAGCCGTGCAGCGCCCGCTGCCCACGGCGATGGGCGCACTGCCCAGCGTCATCAGCGCCAGCCACGTCGACGCCCTGCGCGCGTGCCCCTACCGTTTCTTTTCGCGCGTGGTCTTGCGCCTGGACGAACCCGAAGAGCTGGACGCCGGCCTGGCCAAACGCGACTACGGCACCTGGGTGCACGCGGTGCTGCACCACTTCCACAGCGAGCGAGTTTTCGGAGGCGAAGACGACGCGGCCCAGCTCTTGGCCGCGGCCGACGCCGCCACCCAGCAACTGGCCCTGGACGCTGGCGAGCTGCTGCCCTTTCGCGCCAGCTTCGACCGTCTGTTGCCCGACTACCTGGGCTGGCTGCACTCGCGCGAAGCCCAAGGCTGGTTCTGGGCCGACGGCGAAAGCGACCACCGCCTGGCGCCGCCCGAACTGCAAGGCCTGCAACTGCGCGGCCGGCTGGACCGCCTGGACCACGGGCCCGATGGCCAGCAGCAGCTGCTGGACTACAAAACCGGCAGCTCGACCGAGTTGAGCCGCAAAGTCAAACAACCGCTGGAAGACACCCAGCTGGCCTTCTACGCGGCACTGCTGGGGGGTGCCGGCAGCGGTGGCGAGGCGCTGAGCGCGGCCTATCTGGCGCTGGACGAAAAGGGCGCACCCAAGGAAGTGCGGCACCCGCTGGTGCACCAGTCGGCCCAGGTCTTGCTCTCGGCGCTGGGCGACGAGTGGCAACGGCTGCGCGAAGGTGCGGCGCTGCCGGCGCTGGGTGAAGGCAAGGTCTGCGAGACCTGCGAGGCACGCGGCCTGTGCCGCCGCGACCAGTGGGCCGCTGCCGCGCCATGACGACACCGGCCTACCGCATCGACGGCCAGCCAGCCACCGACCGGCAGTTTTATGCCCGCGCCTGTGACCCGGCGCGAAGCGTCGCGGTCGAGGCTTGCGCCGGTGCGGGCAAGACCTGGATGCTGGTCTCGCGCATCCTGCGCGCACTGCTGGCGGGTGCCGAGCCGCAACAGATCCTGGCCATCACCTACACGCGCAAGGCCGCCGGCGAAATGCGCTCGCGGTTGCAAGAGTGGCTGGCCGAGTTCTGCGACGCACACAGTACATCCGCACAGCGCGAGCAGGCGCTGCACGACCGCGGCATGGATGCCGAACAGGTGCGTGAGCACGCCCAGGCCCTGGGCGCGCTGCACGAACGCCTGCTGCTCGATGGCCGCGCGGTGGAGGTGCGCACCTTCCACGCCTGGTTTGCGCAGCTGCTCAGCCACGCGCCGCTGTCGGTGCTCGAACAGCTGGACTTGCCGGCCGCCTACGAGTTGCTCGAAGACACGCAGGCGCTGCAAGCCGAGCTCTTCAAGCGCCTGCACCGCCGCGTCCAGGCCGACGCCGACCTGCGCGCCGATTACGTGGCACTGGTGCACCGCCACCGCCGGTCCACGGTGCTGGACTGGTTGCAGGCGGCCTGGCAGCGCAGCCCGGAACTGGCGCGTGCCGACGATGCCGGTGCGGTTGAAAACGCCGTGCCACCTGCGGCCCAGGTCTGGCCTGCTTGCGCCGACGTGGCCAGCCCGGCCGAATTGGTTCAGCAAGGCGCGCTGGCGCGGGACATCGCAGACCTGGCGCAACAGCTGGGCAAGGCCAGCGCGGCGGTAGCGCAGCAGGCCGCGCGTGGCTTGCGGGATGCGTTGGCCGCATCGACTGCGGATGACGCCCTGGCCCTGGCCCTGGACGCGCTGTACACCAAAGCCGGCACCCCGCGCAAGAAGCTGGGCGACACGCCGCTGCAGCAGGCGGTGATGGACGGCCTGCAGTCGCTGCAGGACATGGCGCTGCAACAGCGTGCACACATCGACCAGATGGCCCTGCTGCGCCTGTGGCGCGTGCTGCGGGTCGAATACGCTGCGCTCAAGCGCCAGCGCGGCCTGATCGACATGCCCGACCTCGAGCGCGCGGCCGAAGCCCTGCTGGGCGACAGCGCCATCGCCGGCTGGGTGCAGGAAAGGCTGGACCAGCGTCTGCGCCATGTGCTGATCGACGAGTTCCAGGACACCAACCCGCTGCAGTGGCAGGTGCTGCAAGGCTGGTTGTCCGCTTATGCCGGCGCGGGTGGCGGTGCCAGCGGGCAGCAACCCTTGGCGCTGTTCATCGTGGGTGACCCCAAACAGAGCATCTACCGCTTCCGCGGTGCCGAGCCGCGGGTGTTCGAAGCCGCACGAGACTTTGTCGTGCAGACCATGGCGGGCAGCGTGCTGCAATGCGACCACACACGCCGCAATGCGCCGGCCGTGATCGACGCGCTCAATGCGGTGTTTGAAGACGCGGCGCGGCTGGACGGTTGGGGGCCGTACCGTGCGCACACCACGGGTTCCAGCGCCGCTGGCCAGGTGCTGCGCTTGCCCGGTGTGCTGCGCCTGGCTGCTGCTGCGATGGCGGGTGATCCGGATGTCTGGCGCGACTCCCTGACGCAGCCGCGCACCGAGCCCGAACAGGTTCTGCGCGCACTAGAAGCGGCGCAGGTGGCTGCCGCCGTATCCATGCTGATGACCCAACACAAGCTGCAGCCGGGTGAAGTGATGGTGTTGTCGCGCAAGCGGCGCATGCTGGCACTGGTGGCGCAGGCGCTGGCCGACGCAGGTATTTCGCATGTCGTGGCCGAGCCCCTGGCGCTGGACCGGTCGCCCGAGGCGCTGGACCTGGTGGCGGTGCTGGACGTCATCGCCTCGCCGGGCCACGACCTGAGCCTGGCGCGTGCGCTGCGCAGCCCGATCTTTGATGCAAGTGATGACGATCTGCTGTGGCTGTCGCAGCAAGCCGCGGCCACCGACACACAAGCCAAGCGCCCCTGGCTGGTGGCGCTGCTGGATGACCCTGAGCCGCCCACGGCCGAACTGCAGCGCGCGCAGCGGCTGCTGGCGCGCTGGCGCAACTTGTCGCTGCCGCCACACGACCTGCTGGACCAGATCGTGGACCAGGGGCAGGTGCTGGCCCGTGTCGCCGCTGCCGTGCCAGCGGCCCGGCGGCGCGGAGCGCTGCATGCCGTGAACGCACTGCTGGCTGCTTCGCTGCAGCACGAAGGTGGGCGTTTTTCTTCGGTCTACGGCCTGGTGCGGGCCTTGCGCTCGGGCCGCCTGAGCGCGCCCGGTGTGGCGCCGTCCGACGCGGTGCAGCTGCTCACCGTGCACGGCGCCAAGGGTCTTGAAGCGCGCGCCGTGGTGGTGGCCGATGCCGACCCCGAACGCCGCAAAGTGCTGCGCGCCGCCGTGTTGGTGGACTGGCCAGTGAACCAGCGCACCCCACGCCGTGTGGCCTTCGTGCGCAGCGAATCCGACATGGCGCCTTCGCTGCGCGACGCCTGGGCCGAAGAAGCCGCCGCACAAGACCGCGAAGAGTTGAATGGCTTGTACGTGGCCATGACACGGGCGCGCGAATGGCTCGTCTTCAGCCGCACCGAACCCCACCTGCGAGACGCCGGCCGGCCCTGGTGGGCACGGGTCGAGAGCCAGGCGACGGCCTGGGACCCCCAAGTGCGAGTCGCACCGCCGCCTGCTGCTTTTGTCGACGTGGCGGTGCTGCCCGCCTACACCCGTCCGCCAGCGCCGTCCAAAGAAGGCCGGCCGCCGGATGAGGTGACCCGCGACGATGCCGCAGCCCGCCTGGGCCGGGCCGTGCACAGGGTGCTGGAGTGGGCTGCCGGGCCGCTGGGTGCTCAAACACGCGCCACCTTGCCTGCAGCCAGCCAAGCTGCCACAGCGCTTTTCGGCCTGCCGCCCCAGCGCGCTGCGCGGGTGGAACAGCTGGCTGCCGCGGTGCTGCACAGCCCCGACTGCCAGCGCTTTTTTGAAGGCCCCGCGCTGCGCTGGGTGGGCAACGAAGTGCCCGTCGAATGGGCGGGTGAGGCCCTGCGCATCGACCGCCTGGTGGCGCTGCAGGAAGCCGGTGCGGCGGCGCCCACCTGGTGGGTGTTGGACTACAAACTGCAAGCTGAACCGTCCACTGTGGAGGCCTACCGCGAACAGATGCGGCGCTACATGGCTGCGGTGGCCGCGCTGCAGCCCGGCGACACCGTGCGGGGCGCTTTCATCACGGGACGAGGGCAGGTCGTCGAGGTCTGAGCGGAGCTGCGGGCGCCGTCGTGGTGGCTTCATGCCCCTTCCCAAACTGCCCGCGCTTCGCACCGCTGTTCGACGCTTTGCACCGGGGCTGTGCACGGTTCAATCCACGTGTCATGCCTGCCTCGTCTTCAGACCCGACAGCAGCTGGAGCTGCATCCGCGTCCGCCTCTGCGTCTTCCCCCGCGTCTGCCCCCGCGACAGGTCGCGCGGGTGGCAACGCGGTGCGCTGGTTCGGGCGTCTGCAGCTCTTGCGGCTGCTGGGCAAGAGCGAGCTCACCATGGCCTGGCGTGTGGCCGACCCCCGCAGCGGGCAAGAGCTGATGCTGGTGCTGCCGCGTGTGCAGCCGCCCGACGCGGTGGCGCTGGACCTGTGGCAGCAGGCTGTGCGCCAGGCTTCTCGTCTGAGTCACCCCCAACTGGCCGCTGCCGTTGAGGTCGGCGTGCAGGACGGCTGGCCCTACGCGGCCTACGACCCGCGCGACGACGCCACATTGCTGGACCGTGCATCCCGCAAAGGCTTGCCGGGCGCCGAGGCCGCCGAGCTGGCATCACAAACCCTGCGTGGCCTGGCCTTTGCACACGAAGCCGGCGTGGCGCACCACGACTTGCAGCCCTACCTGGTGCTGGTGTCCGAAAGCGGCCAGGTGCGCGTGGCCGGTGCCGCCGTGGCCGCAGAACGGTCGCTGCAACGCGCCGGCGAGGCCAGTGCGGCGCGCAGCGACACCGCCACCTTGCGTCTGCAGCGTGAAGCCGCCGAGCGCGATGTGCTGTCGGTGGGTGTGCTGCTGCACGGGCTTCTGGTGGGCACGCAAGCGCTGGACGAAACCGATGTCGGGCGGGTCATCCAGCGCTTGCCGCCGCTCGGGCGCGAGATCGTGCGCCTGCCCTGGACCACGGGCCACCCCATCGCCGAGCCGCTGCGCGCCATCGTCAACCGCGCCACCGACCGCCAGGAGCGTCAGCGCTACCGCAACGCACGCACCTTGCTGCGCGCGCTGGAAGGCTGGCTGCAGACCGACGCCACCACCGACGGTGGCCCGCTGGCGCTGCTGGCCGACAAGCTGCGTGTGGCGGGCGTGCTGCCTTCATCGCCCGGCGCAGCGGCCCGTGCCGCGCGCCTGGCGCTGATGGAACGCGAACGCACCAATGAACTGGCCGAGGTGGTGCTGGAAGACCTGGCGCTTTCCTTCGAGCTGCTGCGCCTGGTGAACACGGCACAGGTCCGCGGTGCGCAGGTGGCTGGCAGCGGGCCGGTGCTCACCGTGCGTCGCGCCATCGCCATGCTGGGCCTGGACGGTGTGCGCCGCGCCGCGCTGGCGCTGCGCGCATGGCCAGGGCCGCTGCAGGAAGAAGGCGCACGCGAACTGACGCGCCTGATCGAACGTTGCCGCAAGGCCGGGCGCGTGGCGCTGGCCTTGCGGCCGGCAGGTTACGACGGCGAAGTGGTCTACCTGATCACGCTGCTGCAGAACCTGGGCCGCCTGGTGGTTCACTATCACTTTGCCGACGAAGCGCAGCAGATCCGCCGCCTGATGCAGCCTGCACCGTCCACACGCGAAGGTGAACCCGATGACCCCGGCATGCCTGAAGAAGCAGCCGCCTACGCCGTGCTGGGCGCCGACATCGAAGCCATGGGTGCGGCCGTGGCGCGGCATTGGGGCCTGGACGACAGCGTGCTGGTCATGATCCGTCGCATGCCCATGGCCACCGCCGTGCGCAGCCTGGACGGCGACGACGACCTGCTGCGCAGCGTGGCCAGTTGTGCCAACGAAGCGGTGGACGCGCTGTCCTTGCCGGCACCCCGTGTGTTGGCTGCGCTGCAACGTGTGGTGCAGCGCTACGGTCGGGCCCTGGACCTGAACCTGCGCGACCTGCAAGCCGCGCTGCAAGGCGGCAACGCGCCGGCCGCCGCGCCCATCGCGCAAACGATGCCGGCGCCGCTGGACCTGCTGGACGAACACCCGTCCACGGCCGGCGGCAGCTTGCGCCGGGCTGCAGCTGCGCGTACGGGTGGTGGGGTGCCTCAGTGAGTTCTGTGATGCCCGTGGGCCGCGAAGTGGCGCGCTTTCAGCTGCTGCGGGAACTGGGCCGTGGTGCACAGGCCACCGTGTGGCTGGCGCACGACCCGCGCCTGGACCGCGAGGTGGCGGTCAAGCTGCTGAGCGCGGACGCCGACGAGTCCACGCGCAGCGAATGGCTCAACGAAGCGCGCGCCGTCAGCCGCCTGACACACCCCAACATCGTGCCGGTGTTCGAGGCCGATGAATTTGACGGCCAGCCCTACCTGGTGTTCGAGTACGTGCCAGGCCCCACGCTGAGCGAGCAGCGCCGCAAGCGGCCGTCGCTGCCGGCGCGTGACGCCGTGGCCTTGCTGCTGGGTGTGCTGGACGCCCTGGCGGCGGCACACGAACAAGGCATCGTGCACCGCGACCTCAAACCGTCCAACATCCTGCTGGGCAACGACGGCCGGCCGCGGGTGATGGACTTCGGCATCGCCGCGCGGGTGGCGCCGGGTGCCGGGCGCAGCGGCCGCGGCACCTCGGTGCCGCAGTGGGGAGCAGGTCTGATCGTCGGCACCCCGGGCTACATGTCGCCCGAAGCAGCGCGTGGCGAATCGCCGATGCCGGCCATGGACGTGTTTTCAGCCGGTGTGCTGCTGGGCGAATTGCTGGCCGGCGCGCCGCTGATGCGCGAGAGCGACCCCTACCGCGCCATTGCGCGCGTGCAGACCGAAGACCTGCTGCTGCCGGCGCAGGTGAAAGTGGACGACTGCCTGCGCGGCATCGTGCAGCGTGCCTTGGCCCGTGACAGCGCCGCGCGTTACGACAGCGCCCGGTCCATGCACGCCGCCTTGTCGGCCTGGCTGACGCCGCAGGAAATTGCCGTCGCCGGCAAGGGCGGCGACAGCCACGCCACGCTGGACTTCTTGTTGCGGCGCATGCGCCACAAGACCGACTTCCCGGCACTGTCCAGTTCTGTCGTGCGCATCCAGCGTGTGGCCACGTCCGAGACCGAAAGCCTGGCCAGCCTGTCCGATGAAATCCTGAAGGACGTGGCGCTGACCAACAAGCTGCTGCGCATGGTCAACACGGTGCAATTCAGCTCGGCCGCGGGCGGTGGCATCAGCACCGTGTCGCGTGCCGTGGCGCTGGTGGGTTTTGCCGGCATCCGCAACATGGCGCTGTCGGTGATCCTGCTGGAACACATGGGCGACAAGGGCCACGCGGCGCAGCTGAAAGAAGAGTTCTTGCGCGCATTGATGGCCGGTACGCTGGCCGGTGACCTGACACCCGTGGCGCGCGAAAGCGAAGAGGTGTTTCTGGCCGCCATGTTCCAGAACCTGGGGCGCCTGCTCACCGAGTACTACTTCCAGGAAGAAGCGCTGCAGATCCGCCAGCGCCTGGCGCAGGGCCCCAGCACACCGGCGGCACGTGAAGCCGCAGCGCACAAGATTCTGGGCCTGGGCTTTGACGACCTGGGCGCCGGTGTGGCCAAGTCCTGGGGCCTGCCCGACACCCTGCAACGGGCCTTGCGCATGCCCGGTGGCGAAGTGCCCTCGCGCGCCGTGGACCGGCGTGCCGACCAGGGCGTGGAGCGCATGCGCTGGATGGCACGCGGCGCCAATGCCCTGACCGACGCCATGCTGGGTGCAGACGGCGAAGCCCAGGCCACCGCACTGAAAGAGGTCGCCGAAGCCTACGCGCCTGCGCTGGGCCTGCAGCCGCGCGACATCCTGAACACCGCCCAAGCCGCCCGCACACGCCTGTCGGGCCTGGCCCAGGCCATGGGTGTGCATGTGGCGCCTGGCGCGCCGGCGCGGCGCCTGCTGGAAGACACGGCGGCCCCCAAGGCCGCAGCGCAGCGGGCAGATGATCGCACCTTGGTGGTGGTCGGTACGGACCGCGCGGGTGCAGCACCGGGCGCAGCACCGGTCGCATCGTCGGGCGCCTCACCGGTCGCATCGCCGGGGGCACCGCTGGCGGCCGAGGTATTGGCTGCGCGCATGGCGCGTCTCAACGATGGCCTGGATGCCGTCAAGCTGGCGGTGGCGCAGCGTTCGCTGCGCCTGAACGAGGTGCTCAACCTGGTGTTGGAAACCTTGCAGCAGGCCTTGGACCTTCGATGTGTCGTGTTCTGCCTGCGCGACCCGCGCAGTGGTCTGCTGCTGGGCCGGGTGGCGCTGGGCAAAGGGTCTACCGACATCTGCAGCGCCTTTCGAATTGCGCCCGACGCCAAGGCCAGCACCGACCTGTTTGCCGCCATCTGCGCCAAGGGCGCCGACTTGCTGATTGCCGACAGCAAAACCGTGGCCAACCGCCTGCCGCCCTGGTACCGCCAGCGAGTCAATGCGGCGAGCTTCCTGCTGCTGCCGATGCTGGTCAAAGGCCAGGCCATCGGCCTGATCTACGCCGACAAGACAGAAGCCGGAACGCTGAAGGTGGACGAGGCCGAACTGGCCCTGGTGCGTGGCCTGAGAGACCAGGCGGTGGCGGCTTTTGCCAAAGGCAGCGCCTGAGCTTCGGCCCAAGCCCTGCAGACTGGCAAGGGTGCCGAGCCTTACCCCCGGCACTGGTTGCAACGCTAAGGGCTGCTTGGTTCCCCACCTGACCCGGTTGGGCGCGCTTCCATGCGGGGAGGCCCGGCGAGCCAGATTGTAGGCCAGCCCTGCACGGCCACGGCTTGCTGCGGGACGCTCACTGCAGCGTCAGAACCGCCCCTCAGCGCAACGTCAGCGCAACGTCAGCGCAAAGACAGCGCAAAGACAGCGCAAAGTCAGCGCAAAGTCAGCGCAACTGCAGGTCTTCGCCGCCGAAGCGCACACCCAAGGGTTCGATGTGCAACTGTTTGTCGCCGGCTTCGACGCGGCCCGCCACCCAGGCTGGCACGCCGCAGGCTTGTGCCACGGCCACTGCAAGTTCAGCATCTTCGGCCTGCACGTACAGCGCAAAACCGGCGCCCATGTTCAGCGTGCCGTAGGCCTGGGCCGCGTCGTGCCCGGCCTGCTGCTGAATGAAGCGCAGCACTGGGGGCACCGGCGGCACGGTGTGGATGCGGTAGCTCAGCGCCTTGGGGTGGCGCAGCAGCTTGCGCCAGCCGTGGCCGGTGATGTTGGCCGCGTAGTGCACTCGCACGCCGGCGGCCCACAGCGCTTCGGTCACGGGCGAGTACAGCGTGGTGGGTGCCAGCAGGGCGTCACCGAAGTTCAGACCCGGTTCGATCTCGGTCAGGTAGCCCTGCGGCAAGCGTTCGGCCAGCTTGCGCGCCAGGCTCAGGCCGTTGGCGTGGATGCCGCTGCTGGCCAGCAGCACGATGGCGTCGCCCGGACCCAGCTTTTCGCCCAGCGTCAGGCGCGGCTTGGGGTTGACCAGACCGGTGCAGGAAGCCGCCAGATCGATGCGCCCGGCTTCGACGATGCCCGCCAGCGCCGGTGTTTCGCCGCCACCCCAGGCCACCTGGCAGGTGTCGCAAGCCGCTTTCCAGCCGGCCACCAAGGCCGATGCGCGCTCGGCGTCGCTGAACCACTGGCTGCCACCGGCGGCCCAGTAGGCCTGCACCACCAGGGGCGTGGCGCCCACGGTGATGAGGTCGTTGACGGCCATCGCGATGGTGTCCTGTGCGATGGCGGCAAAGGTGCTGCGACCCGTCAGGCGCTGCATCTCGTCGGCCACCAGCGTCTTGGTGCCCAGGCATTCCACGATGCTGGCCAGGTAGAAGGGTCCCAGGTCCACGACGTAGGCCGATTCGCCGCGTGAGGCCTGAACCTCGGCAAAGCCGTGCGACGTCAGGTGGCTGGCGGTGGCCGCAGCGGCGCGTTGTGCGGCCACCTTCAGCGGGTCGATCAGCTCGTATTGGACGCCGGCCTGCTCGTAGCTCAGTGGCGTGGGGGTGCTTGGACTCATGGCGGTCGATTATCCCTGCCGTATGCGGCGCGAACGGCGCGGGCAGTGCGGGCGGCTGCGCCCGGCCTCCTAGAATGCCGGCCATGAATCTGCCCCAAGTTCTCTGCGTTTGCGGCCCCCGTGGGGCGTGCCAGCACCCTCGGGTGGCCGGGCGGCGCTGACATGTCCTACGTCGTCCTGGCCCGCAAATACAGACCGCGCACCTTTGCGCAGATGGTCGGTCAGGAACACGTGGTGCAGGCGCTCAGCAATGCGCTCACCCAGGGCCGACTGCACCATGCCTACCTTTTCACCGGCACACGCGGCATCGGCAAGACGACCGTCAGCCGAATCCTGGCCAAGAGCCTGAACTGCACCGGGTCGGACGGCACCGGTGGCATCACCGCCGAACCCTGCGGTGTTTGCCAGGCCTGCACCGAAATCGACGCCGACCGTTATCTGGACTACATCGAGATGGACGCCGCCAGCAATGGCGGCAAGGACGAGATCAAGGATCTCATCGAACGTGCGGCCTACAAGCCCGGCATCGGCCGCTTCAAGGTGTTCATGATCGACGAGGCGCACCAGTTGTCCAAGGACGCCTTCAACGCGCTGCTGAAGACGCTGGAAGAGCCGCCCGAGTACCTGAAGTTCGTGCTGGCCACCACCGACCCCGAGAAGGTGCTGCCCACGGTGCTGAGCCGCTGCCTGCAGTTCAACCTGCGCCCGATGGCGCCGGCCACGGTGCGCGACCACCTGCAGCGTGTGCTGCAGGCCGAAAGCGTGCCCAGTGACGACGGTGCGCTGCGCCTGCTGGCCCGCGCCGCGCGGGGGTCGATGCGCGACGGCCTGTCGCTCACCGACCAGGCCATCGCCTACGGCGGCGGCCAGCTCACCGAAGAAGGCGTGCGCGGCATGCTGGGCAGCGTGGACCGCAGCCACGCGCGCACGCTGGTCGATGCGCTGTCACGGCGCGACGGCGCGGCGGTGCTGGCGGCGGTGGACGGCCTGCGCAGTCTGGGCCTGTCGGCCGCGGCGACGCTGGAAGAAATGGCGCTGATGCTGCAGCAGATGGCGGTTGAACAGGCCGTGCCCGGTGCACTGGATGCCGAAGACCCCGACACCGAAGCCGCCCGCGCACTGGTCGGTGCGCTGGCCGCTGACGAGTTGCAGCTGCTGTACAGCATGGTGCTGCATGGCCGCGAAGAACTGAGTCTGATGAACGACGAGTACGGCGCGCTGACGATGGTGCTTCTTCGCTTCCTGGCCTTCCCGGCGCAGGGCGCTACGGCAACGCCGCGTGAAGCGCGCTCGGCGCCTTTGCGCGCGCCGGCGCCGCCTGCGATGAGCGTGGCCAAGGTGTCACAGCCGGTGAAGGATGTGCCGCTGCCGGTGCTGGCGGTGGCCGATACACCTGTTCTTGCGGCACCCGTGGCGGCACCCTTGGTGGCACCCGTAGCTGCACCGGCTCCTGCACCGGTTGCCGTATCTGTGGTCGCACCCCTGGATGCACCGCTTGAGCCCGGCCCTACCGACAGCGTGCTGGCGGACCGCTGGGACGCCATCTTCAAGGCCCTGTGCGAACAGGGCAGCGTGGTGGCCCTGGTGCGGGAACTGGGCTCCCAGGCGGGCCTGCTGGCCATCGACGACAGCAGCAGCCTGCAGCGCTGGAAATTGCAGGTGGCGCGCGAGCCGCTGCGCAACCCGGTGCTGGCCGACAAGCTGGCCGCCGCGCTTTCCGCGCTGCTGGGTCACGTCGTGGTGCTGGATGTCGAAGCCGGCAACCCCAGCGACACCCCGGCCCTGCGCGAAGCTGCCGAACGCGCACGCCGCCAGGCCGCGGCGGAAGCCAGCATCCAGCAAGACCCGGTGGTGCTGGAACTCATGCGACAGTTCAAGACTGCCCGCATCGTGCCGGGATCGATCAAACCTCTTTGACGAAGGACGTTCACCATGATGAAGGGCCAGATTGCCGGCTTGATGAAACAAGCGCAGGCCATGCAGGACAACATGAAAAAGGCGCAGGAAGAACTGGCGCTGATGGAAGTGGAGGGCCAGTCCGGAGCGGGCCTGGTGAAGGTCACCATGACCTGCAAAAACGATGTCAAGCGCGTCACCATCGACCCCAGCCTGCTGGCCGAAGACAAGGACATGCTCGAAGACCTGGTGGCCGCCGCTTTCAACGACGCGGTGCGCCGCGCTGAAGAGGTGAGCACGGCCAAGATGGGCAAGCTGACAGCCGGCATGCCGCTGCCGCCGGGCATGAAGTTCCCTTTCTGAGAATGAGGCCCCCAGGCTTGTCGCTGCGCGCCTTCGCCGCCCCCCCCACGGGGGGTCTTGCAGCGGCCCGGCCAAGCCGGTTCCGCACAAGGTCTTGGCGGAAGTGGCCTTGGTGCAAGCGTGACTGAGCGCGCGCTCGAAGGCCTGATCGAAGCCCTGCGCCGCCTGCCCGGCGTGGGTGTGAAGTCGGCGCAGCGCATGGCCTTCCACCTGCTGCAGCACGACCGTGACGGTGCCCGCCGGCTGGCCACGGCACTGACGCATGCGGTGCAGGACATGCGCCACTGCCAGCGCTGCCACACCTTCACCGAAGCCGAGGTCTGCAGCACCTGCCTGAACCCCGCGCGCGACGCCCGCCAGTTGTGCGTGGTGGAAACACCGGCCGACCAGGCCGCACTGGAACGCAGCGGCAGCTACAAGGGCTTGTACTTCGTGCTGATGGGCCGCATCAGCCCGCTGGGCGGCGTGGGCCCGGCGGAGATCGGTGCCGACGAATTGTTGGCGCGGGCCGACGACGGTGTCGTCGAAGAAGTCATCCTGGCCACCGGCTTCACGGCCGAAGGCGAAGTCACGTCGCACGCGCTGGCGCAGGCACTGCGCGCGCGGGGCATCAAGGCCACACGCCTGGCGCGCGGCGTGCCGGCTGGCAGTGAGCTGGAGTACGTGGACCTCTCCACCATCGCCCATGCGATGGGCGACCGACGCTGAGCCCCTTCGATCAGCGTCAGTCGGCCACTGCGGCCCGGTAGGCGTGCCACGACGCATGCCCGATCACCGGCCCCACCACCAGCAGCCCGGCAAACCAGGGCAGCATGGCCAGCGCCACCAGCACCGCAATCAGCGCGCCCCACCACAGCATGACCGCAGTCTGCGTGAACACCAGACGCATGCTGGTCAGGCCGGCTGTGATGGCATCGGTCTGGCGGTGCAGGATCATCGGGATCGAGATCACGCTCACACTGTAGATCAGACCGGCGAACACCGCGCCGACTGCGGCCCAGGCGGTGATGAATGGCAGGTTGTCGGGCGACAGCAGCGCCATCAACGAGCCCTTGAAATCGGGCATGCCGTCAAAGCTGACGGCAAAGATCACCAGTGTGGCGCGGCCCCACAGCATTTCCAGCACCAGCAGCACAAAACCGAAGATGGCCAGCTGGCCGGTGCGGGTGTCCCAGGCCAGCAGAGAGTCGCCGAAGTCGGGCTTCTCGCCGGCCTCCAGCCGTTGGCTCACGCGGTACAGACCCAGGCACAGAAAGGGCCCCATGAGCAAGAAGCCGGCCGACAGTGCCAGCGTGTAGGCCGGTGCCTGCTCGAAGACCTTGAGCAAGGCCCAGCCCATGACCATGAAGCAGGCGCCATAGAAGAGGCCGATGAACGGCGCGCGGATGAAGTCGCGCCAGCCCAGCAGCAGCCATCGCAAAGGTTGGCCAAAACCCAGCGGCCTGAGCGTGATGGCGGGCCTGGCGGCGCCGCCGCTGTCGTCAGTCGCCGGGGTGTTGGTGGACTCTTCTGTCACCGGGCGCAGCCTGCCTGCTGAAGCGCGCGCCGTCCTTGACGACGGTCAAGCCTTGGCGCGTCGCACGCGCAGGATCTCGTCCAGGATCAGGCACACCGCGCCCAGCGTGATGGCGCTGTCGGCCACGTTGAAGCTGGGAAAGTAGCCCCCCGGGAACAGCGGCTCCAGCAGCGAAAAGCGGAACTGCAGGAAGTCGACCACGTAGCCGTGGATCAGGCGGTCGATGACGTTGCCAAGGGCGCCGCCCATGATCATGCTGACGGCAAAACAGAAGAGCTTTTGCGTCGGGTGGCTGCGCAGCATCCAGACGATGAAGCCCGAAGCCAGCACACCCAGACCGATAAAAAACCAGCGCTGCCAGCCACCGGCGTTGGCCAGGAAGGAAAAGGCCGCGCCGCTGTTGTGCGCGCGCACGATGTTGAACCAGTCGGTGACGGGGCGCGAGTCACCCAGCACGAACTCACGAACGATCAGCGTCTTGGTCAGCTGGTCGAGCAGGATGACGATGGCCGCCAGCCCCAACCACAACCACAGGCCGGGGCCGGCGCTGCGCACGGTGCTCACGACGCCCTTGTTCCGCGTCGCCATGATCAAGCCACCTGCCGGATTTCGCCCGCGCCGTGCAGGTTGCTGGTGCAGCGGCCGCAGATCGTGGGGTGCGCCGCGTCGTGGCCCACGTCGTCGCGCCAGTGCCAGCAGCGCTCGCACTTGGTGGCTGTGCTGGCGGTGACGTCCACCTGCACCGCATCGCCGGCCTGCAGCTTGGCCACGGAGGTGATCAACACGAATTTCAGGTCATCGCCCAGGGTGGCCAGCAGCGTGTGGTCGGCCGCCGGCACCGCAAGCGCCACATCGGCCTGCAGCGAAGAACCCACGCCGCCGGCAGCGCGCAGCGCTTCGATCTCTTTGTTCACCGTGTCGCGCAGTTCGCGCACCCGCGCCCACTTGGCCAGCAGCGCCGCGTCGGGTGCCTCGAAGGTGCTGTAGGTCTGCGTGAAGATCGAGTCGCCACCATCGAAGACTTTCCATGCCTCTTCGGCCGTGAAGCTGAGGAAGGGCGCCATCCAGCGCAGCATGGCATGTGTGATGTGCCACAGCGCGGTTTGCGCGCTGCGCCGTGCGTGCGAGCCAGGCGCCGTGGTGTACAGGCGGTCCTTCAGCACGTCCAGGTAGAAGGCCCCCAGGTCTTCGGAGCAGAAGATCTGCAGCTTGGACACCACCGGGTGGAACTCGTGCACATCGTAGTGCTTGAGCAACTGCAGTTGCAGTTCGGCCGTGCGGCTGATGGCCCAGCGGTCGATTTCCAGCATCCGGGCCACCGGCACCGCTTGTGTGGCGGCATCGAAGTCGCTGGTGTTGGCCAGCAGGAAGCGCAGCGTGTTGCGGATGCGGCGGTAGCCGTCCACCACGCGCGCCAGGATCTTGTCGTCGATGCTCAGGTCGCCCGAATAATCGGTGGCGGCACACCACAGGCGGATGATCTCGGCGCCCATCTGCTGCGTGACCTTGCCCATCTCGGTGACGTTGCCCAGGCTCTTGCTCATCTTGCGGCCTGCGCCGTCCACCGTGAAGCCGTGGGTGAGCAAGCCGCGGTAGGGCGCACGGCCTTCCATCGCACAGCCGATCAGCAGGCTGCTGTGGAACCAGCCGCGGTGCTGGTCGTGGCCTTCCAGGTACAGGTCGGCCTCGGGGCCGCTGGTGTGGCAACCGCCCGGGTGGCTGCCGCGCAGCACGTGGCTGAAGGTGCTGCCGCTGTCGAACCACACGTCCAGGATGTCGTTGCTCTTGGCGTAGTGCTCGGCCGAGTTTTCACCTGTCGCGCCCAGCCACGTGGCCGGGTCGAGCTGGCTCCAGGCTTCGACGCCACCCTGTTCCACCAGGGCAGCCGCACGGTCCATCAGCGCCAGCGTGTCGGGGTGCAGTTCACCCGTCACCTTGTGCAGGAAGAAGGGCAGCGGCACGCCCCAGTTGCGCTGGCGGCTGATGCACCAGTCGGGCCGGCCGGCGATCATGTCGCGCAGGCGGGCGCGGCCGTTCTCGGGGTAGAACCGGGTCTGCTCGATGGCCGCCAGCGCGGTTTCGCGCAGCGTGCCTGGGGCCTTGTCCACCGTGAACACACCGTCGCCTTCGTCCATGCGCACAAACCACTGCGCCGCCGCGCGGTAGATCACCGGCGTCTTGTGGCGCCAGCAGTGCGGGTAACTGTGGTCCATCTTCGATGTGGCCAGCAGGCGGTCGCTTTGGGCCAGCACTTCCACGATGCGCGGGTTGGCCTTCCAGATGTGCTGCCCGCCAAACAGCGGCAGCGCAGCTTCGTACACGCCGTCGCCCTGCACCGGGTTCAGGATGTCGTCGGTGGCCATGCCGTGTGCGACGCAGGAGTTGAAGTCTTCCACGCCATAGGCCGGCGCCGAGTGCACGATGCCGGTGCCGTCTTCGGCCGTGGCGTAGTCGGCCAGGTAGACGGGGCTGATGCGGCGGTAACCTTCGTGCGCATCAGCCAGCGGGTGCCAGAAGCCCAGGCCGGCGAGCTTGTCGCCGGTGGTGGTAGCCACCACGGGGCCTTGCAAGCCAAAACGTGCCAGGCACTTTTCGACCAGCGCTTCGGCCAGCAACAGCAGTCCACGCTGCGTGTCCACCAGGGCGTAGACCAGTGCGGGGTTGAGGTTGAGCGCCTGGTTGGCCGGCAGGGTCCAGGGCGTGGTGGTCCAGATGACGGCAAAGGCCCGCTGGCTCAATGGCGGATTCAGTGCAGGCAGCCCGAAGGCAGCGGCCAGCGCGGCCGGGTCGGCCGCTTCGAAGGCCACGTCCACCGTGGGCGACTCTTTGTCGGCGTATTCGATCTCGAACTCGGCCAGCGAAGAGCCGCAGTCGAAGCACCAGTACACCGGCTTGGCGCCTCGGTAGACGTAGCCGCGTTCGATCAGCCGCTTGAGGACGCGGATCTCGCCGGCCTCATTCGCAAAGTTCATCGTGCGGTAGGGGTTGTCCCACTCGCCGATGACGCCCAGGCGCTGGAAGTCGGTCATCTGCTGCGCGATCTGCTCGGTGGCGTAGGCGCGGCTCAGGGCCTGCACCTTGTCGCGCGTCAGGCCGCGGCCGTGGTCCTTCTCGATCTGGTTTTCGATCGGCAGGCCGTGGCAGTCCCAGCCCGGCACGTAACGCGCGTCGAAGCCAGCCAGCTGGCGGCTCTTGACCACCATGTCCTTCAGGATCTTGTTGACCGCGTGGCCGATGTGCAGCTTGCCGTTGGCATAGGGCGGACCGTCGTGCAGCACGAACAGTGGCGCACCCTGGCGGGCGTCGCGCAGGCGTTTGTACAGGCCGCCGCCGAGGCGGGTGTCGTTCCAGTCCTTGATCCAGCCCGGCTCGCGCTTGGGCAGGTCGCCCCGCATCGGGAAGGGCGTGTCGGGCAGGTTCAGGGTGCTGCGGTAGTCGGGTGCAGGGGTGTTCATGGCGGGGGTGTCGCGTGATTCGCGCGGCTGGCTGCCGCTGGAGTGGCCACCCGTGTCTGGGGCGGCTCGAAGGCTGTGGGCGCCAGGCGCCCGCAGCGTCAGCGCTTGGGCCGAATAATTCGGTCGCGCGTGCCTTGCCGGTGCGTCGCGGCATGCCAGCGGCAGTGTTGGGGCAGCGATTGCGGCGACTTGGACATGGGCCTGATTCTATGCCGCGTCGATGGCACGTCTATGCCGCGTCTATGCCACGTCTTTGCCGCGTCTTTGCCGCACCCGCTGCCCGCTCAAGCCGTGGGCTGGGCGCTGGCCCGGGCGTGCCAGGCCGCAGCAGCGGCCGTGTCGCGGGCGATGCCTGCGCGCAGCGCATCCATCGAGTCGTACTTCAACTCATCGTGCAGCATGTGCAGCAGGTCCACACGCACACAACGGCCGTAGCCGCCATCGCTGCCCAGGGTCTGCGGCCACTGCAGGCAGTGGGTTTCCAGCAGCACGCGGCCCGCGTCTTCGACCGTGGGGCGCACACCCAGGCTGGCCACGCCGGGAATCGCCTGATCGCCCAGGCCGTGAACCTGCACCACGAAGATGCCACTGGCCGCCGGACGGGGGTGGCCAAAGGCCAGGTTCAGCGTGCGAAAGCCCAGCTCGCGTCCCAGCTTGCGACCGTGCACGACGTGGCCGCTGATGCTGTAGGGGCGGCCCAGCAGCGCCCCGGCCTGGGCCATGTCGCCGCTGGCCAGGGCCTGGCGCACCGCCGAGCTGGACACACGCAGGCCGTGCACTTCGTAGCTCATCATGCGGGCGACATCGAAGCCGGCCTTTGAACCCGCAGCGTCCAGCAGCGCGTAGTTGCCGGTGCGCCTGGCACCGAAGCTGAAGTCGTCGCCTACCAGCACGTAGCGCGCCTTCAGTCCCTGCACCAGCACGTTTTCGATGAAGTACTCGGCCGGCATGGCGGCAAATCGTTCGTCGAAGCGCACCACCACCACGTGGTCGATGCCGCAGCGCTGCAACTCTGCCAGCTTGTCGCGCAAGGTGGCCACCCGGGCCGGGGCGGCTTCTGGCCGGCCGGCTTTGCGTGCGAAGTGATCGCGTGGGTGCGGCTCGAAGGTCATCACGCAAGAAGGCATGCCGCGGTGGCGCGCTTCGTTGGTCAACAGCGCCAACATGGCCTGGTGGCCGCGGTGCACGCCGTCGAAGTTGCCGATGGTCAGGGCGCAGGCGGGTACGCCCAGGTCGAATCCGCGGTGAATCTGCATGGGGCCGAATTATCCCGGTGGCAGCTGCAGCAACCGGCGGTACAGCGCCAGGTAGGCGCCAGCCGCGCGGTCCCAGTCGAACTGTGCGGCGTGGGATTGCACGGCCTGGGCGCGGCCGGCTTGCTGGTGTTTCAACAAACCTTGCTGCACCACCTGCTGCATGGCGGCGGGCTCGAAACTGTCGAAGTACGCCGCCGCCGTGCCACCAATCTCGGGCAGGCAGGTGCGCCGCGCCAGAAACACCGGCTTGCCAAAATGCATGGCCTCGATGGGTGGCAGGCCGAAGCCTTCGGTCAGTGAAGGAAACAGGAACCCCGTGCACTGCGCATAAGCCCAGGCCTTGTTGGCGTCGCTGATCCCCAGGTGGAACTGCACATTGGGCAGTTGCACGGTGGCACGCAAGTGCTTGGCGTCCTTGCTGGGCGGTCCGCACAACACAAACGTCATGTCGGGCCAGAAGCGCGCCAGCTCGATGATCGCCTGCGGGTTCTTCGAAGGCGACATGCGGCTCAGGTGGTAGAGAAAGGGCCGGGTGTTGTCTGCCGCCCAGCCCGGCAGCGGCTCACGCGGCGCATTGACAAAGCTGCGCGCGCCGTTGTGGATGACGCTGATGGGGCCGGTCCACCCCAGGTGCTGCTTCACGTCCGACGCGGTGTGGTGGCTGATGGCCACCAACTCGTCGGTGCGGCGAATCAAGGCCATCGTGCGCCTTTGGTGGCGCCAGCGTGAGAACGCGTTGCGGCCATACAGAAAGTTCAGGTCGTGCACGGTCACCAGGCGCGTGCCGCAACGTTCACCTGCGAATGTGGGCGGCAGGTTCTTGTTCAGCTGGTGCAAGCTGTGCCAAAGCGCGTAGGGCTGCGCTTGCACGTGGCGCACGCGCTGCCAGCGGTTCACCGGCAGGTAGCCCACGTCGGTGCCAAACAGGCCGACCAGCTTGTCGCGCAGGTGAAAGTCGAAGGACACGCCATGTGTTTCGCGCCAGGCCGGTGCCTGGGCGGCCACCCGCTGGCCGATCTGCAGCGCAAATTCACCCAGGCCGTCGTGCAGTGCGCCGATGTTGCCCAGGCTGATGCCGATGCGGCGTGTTTCCATCGGCGCGCAGTGTACCGACGGGGTCTGCAGCCGTTCCCCAGCCGCCCACCTCGCTGGCACAATCGGTTGCATGAGCCGGCTCCCGCTTGCCCAGGTCACTTTGTGCGCCGTGGACACACGATCGCCTGCACTTGCGGCGCAGTCGCTGCTGCATTCGATGCGCCATGTCGCCTTCGCGCGCGTCTACCTGTTCACCAGCGGCTGGTTGCCCACGGTGGTGCTGCCCGGCATCGACATCGTGCAGATCGAACCCCTGCGCAGCGGCGCCGACTATTCGCAGTTTGTGCTGCGGCAACTGCCCGGCTACATCCGCACATCCCATGTGCTGATCACGCAGTGGGACGGCTTTGTCATCCACCCCGAAGCCTGGACTGACGAGTTTCTGGTGCACGACTATGTGGGTGCGGTGTGGCCCGACGAGCCCGCCGAGCACAGCGTGGGCAACGGCGGATTTTCCTTGCGCAGCCGTCGCTTCATGGCCGCCGGCCTGGACCCGCGCATCACGCAGCACCACCCCGAAGACCTGGTCATGTGCCGCGACCAGCGCGACTTTCTGCAGCGCACCCACGGTGTGAGCTTTGCGCCGCCGCAGCTGGCGCGGCGCTTTGCCTACGAAAACGAATCGCCCCAGGGCATCACCTTCGGTTTCCACGGGCCCTACAACCTGCCGTCTGTGCTGGACGAGTCCACGCTGTGCGAATGGCTGCAGCGCCTGCCGCTGGAGTTCTACGGCAGCCGCGACGCCCGCCGCCTGGCCCGTGCGCTGCTGCTCAAGGGCATGCCGCGTGCGGCCAGCCAGTTGCTGGCGCGGCGCAAGGCCGCTGGCCGAACCGACCCCAACACCCGCCTGCTGGGCGCCGCCGCTTCCATCATGGCCTTGCTGCGCTGATCGGCCTTCACAAGAACCCATGACCCAACATCTGGACCTGGGCTGCGGCCCCGTGCCGCGCAACCCCTACCAGCGCGACCAACTTTTTGGCGTCGATCTTTCGGGCAGCACAGACGGTGGCCCCATCCGCCGCGCCAACCTGGCGATGCAGCCCATTCCGTTTGACGACAACAGCTTTGAATCGGTGTCGGCCTACGACTTTCTTGAACACGTGCCGCGTGTCATGCCCACGGCCGACGGCCTGAGCACGCGCTTTCCCTTCATCGAGCTGATGAACGAAGTCTGGCGAGTGCTCAAGCCCGGCGGCATGCTCTATGCGGTGACGCCGGTGTACCCCGGCAAAGCGGCTTTCCAGGACCCGACGCACGTGAACATCATGACGGTGGACACGCACATCTACTTCACCAGGCCGCAGACGATGGCGGCCATGTACGGCTTCACCGGCGACTTCGAAGCGCGGCGTGTCCAGCTGACACGGCCCGACCCCAAGGTGGCTTTCATTGCACCGCCGGACGGTTGGTGGCAGCGGATTCAGCTGGCGCATCGCATCCGGCGCGGGGCTTGCGGCCACCTGCTGTGGGAATTCGAAGCCGTGAAACCGACCCGCGTCTGAGCTCCGGCGAAAGAAGCTCATGCCAGTCTCCCAAGCCGAGCCGGTCGCCGAGCCGCACTTCGAGGTCATCTTCCGCGCCTGCGACGTCGTCACCGCTGTGAATGGCGCCGCGCGCCCCTTCAACCTCGACAAGCGCACACTGATCCAGCTGTGTTTCGCCAGCCTGCACCAGGCGCTGCGGCCGGTAAGCCACCGCATCACCGTGCTGGGCGACAAGCTGTCGCCCGAGCTGAGCGCCTTCTTTGAAGCGCAGGTCGGCGTGCGGCTGCTGCACGGCAGCTTCGGCAACGAGGGGTCGATACGCCGCACTTTCGAATTGGCGGCCGAACTGGCGCGCCCCGACGACTGGGTCTATTTCTGCGAAGACGACTACCTGCATGTGCCGCACGCCATGACCCACGTGCGTGAGCTGATCGTCAACCGCCGGCAGGCCATGGAACACCACCCGCGCGGTGACTCGCTGGCCTCGCTGCTGGACCCGGGCAGCGCCGACCTGGTGATCTTCCCTGCCGACTACCCCGACCGCTACCGTGGCCGCTACCGACGCTTTTCGCTGGTCTTCCAGACGCCGCAGTCGCATTGGCGCCAGGTGACCGACTCGACCTTCACCTTCCTGATGCAGGGCAGCAGCTTCGCGCGCCACCGTGCGCTGCTCGAACGCTGCGCCACCGGGGCCAACGACCGCCTGCTCAGCCGCAGCCTGTACGCCCGCCACCACTTCCGCAAGCGGGCGCTTTGCCTGTCGCCCATGCCGGGCCTGAGCACGCACATGCACACCGGCACGATGACGCCGGTGGTGGACTGGGAGGCCCAGGTGCGGCGGCAGCTGGCGGGGTTGGGCGCCGCGGCCGGCTGACGGGGCTCAGAGCAGGGCCGAAGCCTCGATCCAGCGCCAGCTGCCGGGTGGCAGGTCGGCCGGCAGTTGCAGCGCACCGAAGGCGCTGCGGTGCAAGGCCTCGACGCGGTTGCCTGCCGCGGCCACCATGCGCTTGACCTGGTGGTAACGGCCGTCGGTCAGCGTCAGCTGCAGTGTGTGTTCGTCCACGCGGTGGCAGGCCGCCGCGCGCACCGGCTTCGGGTCGTCGTGCAGGGTCACGCCTTTCAGCAACTGCGCCGGCAGTGAGTCCTCGATGACGTGCCGCGTGCGTGCCTCGTAAACCTTGGGCACATGGTGCTTGGGCGACGACAGGCGGTGGATGAGCGCGCCGTCGTCGGTCAGCAGCAGCAAGCCGGTGGTGTCCTGGTCCAGCCGCCCCACCGGCTGCACGCCACGCCGCTGCAGCGGCGTCGGCAACAGGCTCAGCACGCCGGGGTGGTGGCGCGGCTGGCGCGAGCACTCGTAGCCAGCAGGCTTGTGCAGCATCAGCAGCGCCTTTTCGCGATAGGGCCAGCGTTGGCCGTTGACACTGAACACCAGCCCTTCGGTGTCCAGCCCGTGGCCGGCATCGGTCAGCACGTGGCCCTGGACTTGCACGAAGCCGCCGGCCAGCAAGTCGGCGCACTCACGCCGGCTGCCGAAGCCCTGGCTGAACAAGATGTCGCCGATACGCATGGGTACAAAGTGTCGCATCCGGGCTGATCGGGTTGCCCCGGGTTCTGTCATTGCCGCCGCAGAATGAAGATCGGTACTGTTGGCTGGAGAATGAGATGAACCTGCGAACCCTTTCATGGCTGCCAAGCGGGCTGCTGCTGCCGATGGCCCTGATGTCGGCGCTGTTGCTGGGCGCCTGCGGCAACGACGACGACGGCGACCCGGTGGGCGAAAACGCCTGCCTGCAGTACGGCACTGCTGGCGCGCTCTACGACCCCGGCACACCCGGAGTGGGCGGCGCACCCGAAATCCCCACCGGCTTTGCCACCAAGCAGACCGCCTATTCGCGCAGCTTCATGGTCGTGGCCGCCAATCCGCTGGCCACCAAGGCCGGTTGCGAGGTGCTGAAAAAGGGCGGCACGGCCATCGATGCGGCCATTGCCACGCAGATGGTGCTGAACATCGTGGAGCCGCAGTCCAGCGGCATCGGCGGTGGTGCCTTCATGCTCACCTACGACCGCCAGACCGGCAAGGTCACGGCCTACGACGGCCGTGAAACCGCACCCGCGGCGGCCACCGAAAACTACCTGCGCTGGATCAGCGACAGCACGCGCACGACGCCTTTGCCCAACGCCCGCAGCAGCGGCCGCAGCATCGGCACACCGGGTGTGCTGCACATGCTGGACGCGGCGCACAAGGACGGCGGCAAACTCAGCTGGAAGGAACTCTTCGACCCGGCCATCAAGATTGCCAACGAAGGCTTCCGCATCAGCCCGCGCATGGCGGCTTCGGTGGCCGGTTCTGCCACGGCGCTGTCGCGTGACCCTCAGTCGCGGGCCTACTTCCTGAACGCCGACGGCACGGCCAAGGCCGCTGGCACGCTGTTGACCAGCCCTGCGTTGGCCACCACTTTCCAGACCATTGCCAATGGCGGCATCGCGGCGTTTTATGGCGGCGCGATGGCGCAGGACATCGTCGACGAAATCGCCGACACCACGGGCGGCATCACACCCGGCCAGACCACGCTGGCCGACCTGGCGGCCTACCGTTCGGTCAAGCGCGAAGCGGTCTGCACCAGCTACCGCAATGTGTGGGTGTGCGGCATGCCGCCACCCAGCAGCGGCGGCCTGGCAGTGGCGCAGGCCTTGGGCATCCTGCAGAACTTCGACCTTTCGCTGCACAAGCCCACGGCGCTGGACATCAACGGCGGCAAGCCGCAGGCCTTTGGCGTGCACCTGGTGGCTGAAGCGCAGCGCCTGGCCTACGCCGACCGCGACAAGTTCGTGGCCGACACCGACTTCGTGCCCCTGCCCGGTGGCAGCACCGACGCCATGCTGAACACCAGCTACCTGCGCACACGGGCCAGCCTCATCGATCTGACCCGCAGCATGGGCACGGCCGCACCCGGTGCGCTGGCCACTGCCGGGCCGCTGGGCACACACGGGCCGTCGACGGAAAACGGCACCACGCAGGTGTCGGTGGTGGACGGCCGGGGCAATGTGGTGTCGCTCACCACCACCATCGAATCGGGCTTCGGCGCTTTCCACATGACCCGCGGCGGCTTTTTGCTGAACAACCAGCTCACCGACTTTTCGGCCGCGCCGACGGACGGCACCGGCGCGCCCATCGCCAACCGCGTGGCCGCCGGCAAGCGGCCGCGCAGCTCGATGGCGCCGACGCTGGTTTTCCGCACCGGCACCGACGGCCTGCGCAGCGAATTCCGCATGGTCACCGGGTCGCCGGGTGGCGCCACCATCATCCAGTACGTGACCAAGACGGTGGTGGGCTTTGTCGACTGGGGGCTGGACGCGCAGCAGGCCACGTCGATGGTGGCCTTTGGCGCCGCCAACACCGCCACCACCAACGTCGGCGGTGAGCACCCCAACGTCGACCTCAGCAATGGCGGCAACAACGACGCCCTCATCGTCGGCCTGCGGGCGCTGGGCCACACGGTGGGTACGGGCGCTCAGAGCAGCGGCATCGGCACCATCGTCAGGCGCAGCAACACCCAGGGCTACTACTACCTGGAAGGCGGCGCCGACCCGCGGCGCGAAGGCGTGGTGCTGGGCGACCTGTACCGCAACGACTGAGGCCGCGCGTGAGGGTCCGGAAGTATCCCGAACCGCTGCCGAAGGCCCGAACGCGATTTCACGCGTGAGGGCTGGCGCGCGTCTGCCTGGGCTGCTACGTCGCGCGCCCTGGCCAGTCGCGCGCAGCCGGCAGTTGTGGCAGCCCGGGCTCAGTCAACGCACGGGCGGCCAGTACCGCGTTGCGGATGGCCCGCGACACGGCTTCGGCCGCCATCGCGCCCAAGGCATTGATGTCGCCCGCGCGGCCGGTGCCGCCAGTGGCCAGCGCGAAGAGGCAATCGCCGTCGCCCGCGGTCACCGGGCTGATGGCACGCGACAGGCCGTGGTGGGCCATGGACGCCAGCTGCGTGGCCTGTGACTTGGACAGCAGGGCGTCGGTGGCGACCACGCCGATGGTGGTGGCCATGCCGGCCAGCATCTGGGCCGGCCCGGCGCCGGCCAGCAGGGCCTGGGTGCTGCCCAGCAGCGTGTGACCGTCTTCGCTGCGCGCACCGGCCAGCACCTGGCCCTGGGCATCCAGCACGTCACCGATGGCGTTGACCGCCACCAGCGCGCCCACGGTGAAAGCACCGACACGGATGGAGGCGCTGCCGATGCCGCCCCGCATGGCGCGGTGGATGCCATACAGCTTGCCCACCGAGGCACCCAGGCCGGCGCCGACATTGCCTTGCTGCGGCGCCTGGGTGCTGGCCGCGGCGCAAGCTGCGTGGCCGACGGCTGCGTCGGGGCGGATGCGGGCGTCGCCCAACCACAGGTCGAAGAGCACGGCCGCCGGCACGATGGGCACACGCGCCGGGCCCACGGCCAGGCCGTGGCCTTGTTCGTCCAGCCAGCGCATGACACCGCCAGCCGCGTCCAGGCCGAAGGCGCTGCCGCCGGTCAGCAGCACCGCGTGCACCACCTGCACGGTGTTTTCCGGACGCAGCAACTCGGTTTCGCGGGTGCCGGGTGCACCGCCGCGCACGGCTGCACCGCAGACCACACCTTGCGGGCACAGCACCACGGTGCAACCGGTGGGTCGGCCAGCCTGGGCGGCATGGCCCACCGCCAGACCGGCGACATCGGTGATGGAGCCGTGGGCTCGCACGATCAAGTCCTTGCGCGGAACCGGCTTCGCCGGGCCGCTGCAAGAGCCCCCCAGGGGGGTGGCGAACCCAGTGAGACTGGCGGCCTCATCTAGGCAAACACGCCCGCCGTGTCCTGCATGCGCGCCGAAACCTCGCCCAGGTGGTGCAGCGTGTCGCCCAGCGTCACTTCCAGCATCGTCAGGCGTTTGAAGTAGTGGCTGGCGATGTACTCGTCGGTGCAGCCGATGCCGCCGTGCAACTGGATGCACTGCTGGCCCACCATGCGCATGCTGTGGCCCAACTGCACCCGCGCCTGGCTGATGGCGCGGCGGCGTAGCGGTGCGGCCTCGCCCAGCTTCAGGCTGGCGTAATAGCTCATCGAACGGCCCAGTTCCAGCTGCATCTTGACGTCGGCCATGCGGTGGCGCAGGGCCTGGAAGCTGGCAATCGTGGTGCCGAACTGCTTGCGCGTGTTCATGTAGTCCACCGTGATGGCCACCAGGCGGTCCATCAGGCCCACCGCTTCGGCGCAGTGCGCGGCGATGCCGACGTCGACCGCCGTTTCCAGCACCGAATGGCCTTCTTCGCAGATCAGCGTGGCCGGTGCCGCGGCCATCACGACGTCGCCGGCACGTGCGCCGTCCTGCGTCGGGTAAGCGTTGACCCGCGTGTCGGCGGCGCGCACCAGCAAGAGTGCGATGCCGGCGCTGTCCTGCTCGGCGCCGCTGATGCGCGCCGGCACGATGAAGGCGTCGGCTTCGTCGGCGGCAGGAACGGCGACCTTGGTGCCGTCGATCGTCCAGCCCGCGCCCGTGCCCGTGCGCTGCGCCCGCGTGACCACGTGCGACAGCCGGTAGCGTGCGCCGCGTTCCTGCAGCGCAGGCACGATCAGCGATTCGCCGCTGGCCACGAAGGGCAGGCATTCGGATTGGAGCGCAGGCGGCGCGGCAGCCATCAACACCGGCGTCATCAGCGCGGCGTGGATGTAGGGCGCGTTGACGAGCCCGCGGCCCAATTCTTCGCACACCACCATCGCGTCGATGGCGCCTTGGCCCAGACCGCCATGTGATTCAGGCACCACCAGGCTGGCCAGGCCCAGCTCTGCCAGTTCGGCGTAGACCTCGCGGCTGGCGCCGCCGGCCTTGGCCAGCGCGTGTCGGCGCGAAAAAGCGAATCCCTTGTCCACCCAGCGACTGACGGCGTCGCGAAGGGATTCCTGATCGTCGGTGAAGTCGAAGTCCATCTCAGTGCCCTCGAAGAACGTGATCCTGGTGCTTCATCCTTCAGCTCCCCAGGACGGTCTGCGCAACGATGTTGCGTTGCACTTCGTTCGAACCACCGTAGATGGTGGTCTTGCGCAGGTTGAAGAAGGTGCCGGCCAATGGCATCAGCGGGGTCGGGAAGGCCAGGTCACCTTGCCAGCCGGCTTCCATGGCCTCGAAGATGAAAGGCCGTGACAGCGGGCCTGCCGCCAGCATCATCAGTTCGCTGGAACGCTGCTGGATTTCGCTGCCGCGGATCTTCAAGAGGCCCGCCACGTCCAGGCTCTGCTTGCCACTTTTTTCTGCGCTCAGCACACGCAACACCATCATTTCCAGCGCCACGATGTCCACCTCCAGCAGCGCGATCTGGTCACGGAAACGCGAGTCGTCGTACACACCTTCGGCCTTGGAAATTCGCTTCAAACGCTCGAGTTCGCGCTTGGAGCGGTTCACGTCGGCAATGTTGGTGCGCTCGTGGCTCAGCAGGTGCTTGGCGTAGGTCCAGCCCTTGTTTTCTTCGCCCACCAGGTTTTCCGCAGGCACTTCGACGTTGTCGAACCAGACCTCGTTGACTTCAGGCTCGCCGTCCATCAGCACGATGGGGCGCACGGTGATGCCGGGGCTCTTCATGTCGATGAGCAGGAAGCTGATGCCGGTCTGCGGCTTGCCTTCGTTGCTGGTGCGCACCAGGCAGAAGATCCACTCGCCGTACTGGCCCAGCGTGGTCCAGGTTTTCTGGCCGTTGACGATGTACTTGTCGCCCGAGTTGGTGGATTGACGTTCAGCCTTGCACTTCACCGAAGCCAGGTCGGACCCGGCGCCCGGTTCGCTGTAACCCTGGCTCCACCACACCTCGCCGCTGGCAATGCCGGGCAGGAAGCGCTTTTGCTGTTCTGCATTGCCGAAGGCCATGATCACCGGCGCCACCATGACGGGGCCGAAGGGAATGACACGCGGCGCACAGGCCAGTGCACATTCTTCTTCGAACAGGTGCTTCTGGATCGCGTTCCAGCCCGGGCCGCCAAACTGCGTGGGCCAGCCCCAGCCCAGCCAGCCCTTCTTGCCCAGGATCCTGGCCCAGCGCTGCAGGTCGTCACGACTCAGGCGCAAGGCGTGGCGCACCTTGTGGGCGATGTCGGCGGGCAAGTTGTCTGCCACCCATTCCCGAATCTCGGAACGGAAGGCCAGTTCTTCCGGTGTGAAGTTCAAGTCCATCGGTCGCTTTCTGTGATGCTGGCCAGAGCCCGCGTTTTTAGCACGACCGTTCGCAAATGCATTGTCTCAGCGGGGACAAACGATGCGCCACCGCAGTGCCGGGTCGCGCTCAGCGCAGTTGCAGCCGCATCACGTCGTTGTCGCGCCGCATCTGGAACCGGCTAAGAAAGCTGTTGCCCAGCAGGATGAAAGGCATGGGCTGCGGCAGCACCACCGCGCCGACGTTGGCGATCTCGACGTCGCCCACACGCACACGGTCCAGCGTGATCACCTGCACCTGCACCGGGCCATTGGCGGTCTGGCTGAAGCCCAGGCGGGCGCCGCTGAGGTCCAGCCCCAGCCGCAAGGCTTCGTCCTTGCCCATGGCCACCAGCGTGGCGCCGGTGTCGACCACAAAACGTACCTGCTTGCCGTTGATGGTGCCGGCCGGGCTGAAGTGACCGCCCGAGCCGGCAGTCATGACGATCTCGCGTGACTGCGACGGTGGTGGCGCTGCGCCCACCTGTGCCGGCGTGCCGCCTACCCGCAGCAGCACACGGCCGGCGGGCAACTGCACCTCGGCTTCATCGCCGGCCCAGCGCAGCAGTTTCACACCACCCGCCGTGCCTCCGACGACCACCATGTGCGTCTGGCCGTTGACCACGAGCAGCGCGCGGTCGCCCATGCGGCCGGCCAGCGTCACGCTCTGCGCGCAGGCGTCGAAAGCGGCCGACGCCATGACACCGCTCAGCAGAGCCAGCCGGCAGAGAAGACCCAGCTTCACGCCACGGAACCGGCTTCGCCGGTCCGTCGGCAGGCGGCCCCCTTGGGGGGCGACCCCGCACCGGGCCAGCGCCTGCGCGCTGGCGGGTGGCTGGCGAGCGCTGGGCCGCATGCAGGCGGTCCGGCAGCGAGCGCGACCGAGATCGCGACCGAGATCGCGGGCACCATCAACTGCGAAAGTTGTTGAAGGTCAGCGGCATGTCGGCCAGCTCCTTGCGCAACAGCGCGATGGCGGCCTGCAGGTCGTCGCGCTTGCCGCCGGTGACCCGCACCGTGTCGCCCTGGATGGCGCCCTGGACCTTGATCTTGCTGGCCTTCAGCACGGTCTGCACTTTTTTGGCTGTTTCGGCGTTGATGCCCGATTTCACCGGCACCGCCAGTTTGAGCTTGTCGCCGCCCAGCTTTTCTGGTTTGGCGCTGAAGTCGAGAAAGCGCACGTCGACGGCGCGTTTGGCCAGGCGAGTCAAGAGCACGTCGCGCACCTGTTGCAGCTGGAAGTCACTGTCGCCGAAAAGTGTGAGTTCGCGGTCCTTGGTGCTGCGGTCGGCCAGTTCGACCTGGGAACTGGAGCCCTTGAAGTCGAAACGGGTGCCGATTTCCTTGTTGGCTTGTTCGACTGCATTGCGCAGTTCAACAAGGTCGGGTTCGATCACGGTGTCAAAGCTCGGCATGGAAGCAACAGGGCCTGATGGCGAATACAGGAAAATTCTCGCATGCCCAACGCTCCCGTGCCTGAACCCGTGCCTTCTTCGCCGCTGCAAGTGCAACAGCGTGCCAGCCTGCGTGACCACAACACCTTTGGCCTGCCTGCGGTGGCGCAGACGCTGGTGCGCATCACCAGCGAAGCCGATGTGCGGCGTGTGGTGGATCACCCCGAGTTCGGCCTGGCGCGGCAGTTCATCCTGGGCGGCGGCAGCAACGTGGTGCTCACGCGCGACCTCGACGCCGTGGTGCTGAAGGTCGAAATTCCGGGCCGCCGCCTGGTGGACGAAACCTCCGATGGCTGGCTGGTGGAGATCGGCGCGGGCGAGTCGTGGCACGGCGCCGTGGCCTGGACCATCGCCAACGGCTGGCCCGGCCTGGAGAACCTGGCGCTGATCCCGGGCTCGACGGGCGCCGCGCCAGTGCAGAACATCGGCGCCTACGGCGTGGAACTGAAAGACCGCTTCCATTCGCTGGATGCGGTGGACCTGGTCACCGGCCGCAGCGTGACCTTGAACGCCAGCGACTGCCGCTTCGGCTACCGCGACAGCGTGTTCAAGCACCAGGGTTTTGGTGGCCTGGCCGGCAAGTCGCTGATCACCCGCGTGCGGCTGTGGCTGCCGCGCCCCTGGCTGCCGGTGCTGGGCTACCAGGACATCGAACGCAAGATCGCCGAAACCGGCAACAGCCAGCCCGACGCCCAGACGGTGTTCGACTGGGTGTGCGCTATTCGCCGCGCCAAGCTGCCCGACCCGGCCGTCATCGGCAACGCCGGCAGCTTTTTCAAGAACCCGGTGGTCACCGAAGAGCAGTGCCGCGACATCATCGGCCGCGACCCCGAGGTGGTGCACTACCCGCTGCCCGACGGCAGCATCAAATTGGCCGCGGGCTGGTTGATCGACGCCTGCGGCTGGAAGGGCAAGACCGTGGGTCGCGCGGGTGTCTACGACAAGCAGGCGTTGGTGCTGGTCAACCGCGGCGGCGCCAGCGGCGCCGAGGTGGTGACGCTGGCGCGAGCGATCCAGGAAAGTGTCTACGGCCGCTTTGGCATCCGGCTGGAGCCGGAGCCCATCATCCTTTAGGGTACGGCTGGCGGCTCGGCTGGTGAGGCGGGCAACAGCCCAGCCTGCTGCGCCGCCTGGCGTGTCACCGGCAGCAACTCTTCATAGCGCTGCACCAGGCGTGCAATCTCGTGTGCCGGCAAATGCGCGGCGCCTTCTTGCAGCGCCTCGGCGGTGTGCGCCAGCGCGGTCAGGCCCAGGTTCAGCGCGACGCCCTTGACGGCGTGGGCGTTGACGCGCAGTTCCAGCGGCTGTGCATCACGCACGGCCGCCCGCAGGTGCTGCACCGTTTGCGGCCCCTGGTCGAGGAAGGTGGCGATCATGGCGCCCAGCTCGGCACGGCTGAGCGCGCTGAGCGCGGCTGCGATGGCGCTGTCGTCCAGCAACGGCGTGCTGCCAGCAGTCAGCGGGCGGCGCGCTGCAGGCGGCGGCTCGGTGTCGCTGGGCAGCGGCTCACCGAACGGCACCGCGCCGGATTCACGACCGAACAGCTGCCGCAGCAGCGTGGCCAGTTTCTGCGGGCTGACGGGCTTGGTCAGGAAGTCGTTCATGCCGGCGACCATGCAGCGGTCGCGCGTTTCTTCGAAAGCGTCGGCCGTCATGGCCACGATGGGCACGGTGGACCGGGCAGCTTCTGGTAAGGCGCGGATGGCGCGGGTGGCAGCTACGCCGTCCATCAGCGGCATGTGCAGGTCCATCAGCACCAGGTCGAAGGCCATCTGGCGCGCGGCGTCCACGGCCTCCAGGCCGTTGGCGGCAAAGTGGGCCTTGTGTCCCAGGTTGTCCAGCAGCGCCGAGATGTACTGCCGGTTGACCGGATGGTCTTCGGCCACCAGCACCCGCAGCGGCCGTGATGTGGACGGCCTGGCTGGCTCCGTTGCACCTTTGCCGGCCGCCGCATCCAGCACGGCTGTCAGCGGCAGGCGCAGCGCGAAGCTGCTGCCTTCGCCGGGGCGGCTGGTGACGCTGAGGTCGCCGTGCATCAGCCGCGCCAGATTGCGCGAGATTTCCAGGCCCAGGCCCGTGCCGCCATGCCGCCGTGAGCGCGAGTTGTCGCCTTGCGCAAAGCGGTTGAATATCTGCGCCAACGTGGCCGCGTCCATGCCGATGCCGGTGTCGATGACGGCAAACTCCAACTCGGGTCTGGCATCGGTCCCTTCTCGCACCCGAACGTGCAACAGCACCGCGCCACGGTCCGAGAACTTGATGGCGTTGGACAGCAGGTTGAACAGGATTTGCTTCAGGCGTGTGGCGTCGGCCATCACGCGCTCGGGCACCGCCGGGTCGGCATCCAGGTGCAGGGCCAGGCCTTTGGCGCCGGCCTGCGGGCGCATCAAAGACTCAACGTCGCGCAAGAGCGATCGCAGGTCCACCGGCACCGGTTTGAGCGTGAGGCGCCCGCTTTCCAGTTTCGACATGTCCAGGATGTCGTTCAGGATGGCCAGCAGGTGATCGGCCGACTCGGTGGCGGTGCGCAGGTAGTCGATCTGGCGCGGGTTGAGCCCGGTCTCGCGCAGCAGCGACAACATGCCCATCAAGCCGTGAAAGGGCGTGCGGATCTCGTGACTCATGTTGGCCAGGAAGGCGCTCTTGGCCTGGCTGGCGCCTTCGGCCTCGTGCCGCGCCTCGCTGAGACTGCTGGCCAGGTCTTCAAGTACCACGCGGCGCTGGCGCAGCTGACGCACCTGGCGCAAGGCGATGAAGGCGAATGCCAGCGTCAGGATGGACATGAAGACCGTGAGCCCCAGGCCCAGCTGGTTTTGCTGCCGCACGGCCAGGTTGCGCTGCTCGTTCTGCTCGGCCAGGCTGTGCGCGGCGCCCAGCGACAAGGCGTGAATCGCCGGGCCCAGCGCGTCCAGGCTGGGCAGGCGTGAGGCCAGGAAGTCGGCCGTCACGGGCTGCGGTGCCTGTGTGCCCAAGGCGGTGTCGGCCAACGCAACGAAGCGCTGCATGTCGAGCACGGTGCTGATGTAGTTGGGGTTCTCGTCAATCAGGCGCCGTGGTCGCGGGCCGTCCAGCAGCGCAATCCGGCTGACCCAGATGTCGTAGCGCAGCTTCAACTCGTCCAGTGGCGCCTCGGCGCTGGGCGCGTTGGGAGCACTATTGCGGCGCCAGCTTTCGCGAAGTCGCAGGTACTCGATCTCGACCTGGTAGATGCTGAGTACGGCGAAGTCGTCGCCTGATCGCACCGCCTGTTGCAGCAACTGAAACTGGCGCGCCTGCACCAGCGCGACACCCAGCAAGGCCAGCAGCAGGCCAAACCCGATGAGCCCCAGCCAACTGAAGCCGGGCCGGGTGCGGCCTTTCAGGTTCACAGCACCTCGATCGAGCGCAGCTGCCACGCCGAACGGCCGTAGTACACCGCGCTGCGCAGCTCGGGTCGCGCGTCAAAGGGGTAGATCACGAACAAGGGGCCCTTGTCGCGCACGGCCAGCGGCTTGTCGTCCAGCAGGCGGGCCACGATCACGTCGTGGCGCTGCGCATCGTCCATCGGCATGTCCACCTGGTAGTCGTTCAGGGCCGACAGCCGAAGCTTGGTGCCGTGGGCGCCAGCGGCAGCCAGCACGTCGCGCAGCAGGGGGCCAGTGAAGCGCCGGCTCTGGGCGTACCAGGGCGTGCGCGTGGCATGGCTGATCTGGGGCAGGGCTTCCAGCATGGCCATGTCAAACAGCGCGCGACCTGCGTCGTTGGCTCTGCGCAGGCTGCCGGTGAGGGTCAGCACCACGACGCCTGCAGGCCGGTCGAGTGCGCGCGCTGGCCCTGCCCCCAGACCGGCTGTAACCGACAGCGCGGCAAATCCGGCTTTCAGGAGCCACCGACGTCCGGCCACGGTGTTTGCCTCAGCGGCCAAGGCGCCAGGGTGGGCCGATCGAGCGTGCGGTGGGCCAAGTTCGGTCTTCACCCCCTCATTCTAGGGGGCGGTGACCGGCCTTCGGTGGCCTTCAAGCCGCGTGCAGCATGTCGCCCATGTCCAGGCCCGTCAGCACCTTGGCCTGTTTGGCCAGCCACCACAACAGGGCCATCATCATGACCATGGACGGGATGGCGATGATGGGATAGCTCAGGAGCGTCAAACGCCCCAGTTCCTGGTTGAAAGCCTCGGTGCCGGCCGGGCTGGTGACCACCCACCGTGCCAGGATGTAGTTGGCGACGGCCGAGAAGAAGAAGGTGCCGGCCAGCAGCGCGGTGCCCTGGCGCAGGCGCTGGTCAAACAGGTGGGCGTTGCCTTTGGCCAGCAGTGCCTGGCTGACCCGGTCGACATCAAAGAGGCTGGCGTTGAACACCAGCAACCGGATCAGCGGGTTCTGCGTCCAGATCGAGCCCAGGATTACCACGCCGATCAGCGAGGGCACCGCGGCTTCTTTCACCGCCAACCACTTGGCGTCCAGCGCCAACAGGCCGATGCCACCGGTGAGCAAGGTGCTCACCACCCCCAGCACCGCCAGCCAACTGAGCTTGCGGCGCCGGTAGCCGTCCCACAGGCCCCAGCCGAGCGGAAAGGCCAGACCCAGCATCAGCGCGCGCAAGGGCCCCAGGCTGTCGGCCCCGCTGAACTTCATGAGGATGACGGCGGGCACGATGATCGTGATGGCGATCTCGACCAGCGGATTGGGTTTGGTTTCGGTTTTCATCGGGGTCGGAGGCTAACCGCAGCCAGCCCCCTGGTGGAGCGTGTTTCTTCACGTTCGGGCCTTGCCGAGCGGCTGCAAGGTAAAGAAGGACTGTGCCACGCGCACAGGGCCCCCGGCGGGCGCGGGCCATTGCCGTGGATGCGGCTGATGCGGCAGATGTCCTCTACTGCACCCGGACGCCGTTGCGCAGGTGTTCCAGCTTGGCGCTGTAGCGCTCTTGCATGCCCCGGGTGCGGCTGAAGTCCCAGGCGCGCTGCAGGTGCCGCATGGCCTTGGGCCTGTCGCCCAGTTTCAGCGCCGCCTGAGCGGCCCAGAAATGCACCTCGTCCTGGAAAGGCTGCAAGCGCAGTTCGCGCCTGAAGTGCTCGCTGGCGCGGTCGAAGTCACCACTTTGCATCGCCGCCTGGCCCTGCCTGAAGTGGTGAAACGGCGGGTCGGGCTGCATTTGCACCAGTCGCGCCGCCAGCGGCGCCGCTTCGGCGTCGCGGCCCTGCTGCTGCAACAGCTTGGACAGGTTGCTCAAGGCACTGGAAGACAAGGGGTCGGCGGCCCAGGCGATGCGGTAGGCCGCTTCGGCCAGCTGCGGATGTCCGGCTCGGGCGTAGACCACCCCCAGCGTGTTGGCCGCAGGATGAAAGGCCGGGTCGTGCAACAAAGCGGCGCGCGCGAACCAGTAGGCGTCGGTGGGCCGGCCTGCGCCAAGCAGTTCGGCGGCGCGGTTGTTCAGGTACATGGCCACGATCGTGCGTTCGTCCAGATGTCGGGTGACCTGGCCGCGCAGGTCGTCCTGCGGCAGGAAGTCGACTGTGTAGCTCACCTGGTCGTGGCGGCCGATCACCTGGCGTGCCAAGGGCGGCGCCAGCACCATGTTGACGTGGCCGCTGGCCATCAGCAGCGTGCCGCTCTGGGTGTAGAAGTCGTCGGACAGCACTGCCTGGTACTGCACTGGCAGGTTCAGGTGCTTGGCAAAGCTGGCCGTCATGATGACCAGCGACAGGCAGTTGCCGGCGCGAGCATCAAAAGCCTGCGCGGCGTTGCGCGTGTAGGTGCTGTCGTAGTCCAGCCGCAGCCGGCCCTTCTGGTACAGCGCATCGATCAAGGCCTGGCGCGGGTCGGGCATGCGCGCCACGGCGGCCAGTTCGGTGTTGGCATAGGCCAGCATGGCCGGGCTCAGCGTGAACACCGAGGCCGTTTCGGGTGCATGCGCAGGCGGCGCAAACAACTCGTCGTGCATCAGGCTCCTGGGCACCGGGGCCAGGCCTGGGGTGCTGCAGGCGGACAGGGCGCCAAACGTGGTCAACGCCAGGATCCATGTGGACAGCGCGGCTGAACAGCGTGCCCAGGCCGAGCTGGGATGGGTGGACGGGATCATGGCTGCCCCTTCTTGTCTCGGCGGCTCGTCTCACAGCCGCAAGAACAATCCTACGCCGCCCCGTGCGCGTCGGGTATCGGGCTGGCTGTCAATCTGGCTGGGTTCGGGCGGGCTTCGAGACTGCCTCAGGCCGCGATCAGGCTGGTATCAAACGGCTGCGCAAGCGCAGCGCCAGCGCCCTGAGCGCCGGGCTGGCCGAAGCGGCCGCTTCATCCAGGGCGCGGCGGGCGTATTCGGTGTCGTTCTGCAAGCGTTCCACATGCAGGCGTATGCCTTCACCTGCCAGCAGCCACTTGAGCTCGATGATTTGCACCAGCGGCAGCACGGCGGGGTCGCTTTCGGTCGGTTCCAAGAGATGACGGGATGACTGCACCATCACACCTTAACGGCAGTGGGGCGCTGGTCGTGGACACCTGATTGGAGGGTCTCCCCCAGAATCCGGGGTCCGAAGTCGCCGAATTTCACATCACAGGATGAATCCGCCACCACCATTGACCGCCAGGGCCGACCTGCAATTGCAACTGGCCAGCAGCGGTTGGGCCGTGTTGAGCAGTGCCACCTTGTCCGAGATTGCCCAGGTGAATGCGGGCAATTTCAGGGCCTGGGAACCGCTGTGGCAAGACCTGCCGCCCGACCGGCATCTGCGTGACGGCGGCCGCTACCGGCGCCGCCGCCACGGCTGTTTTGTCGTTGAAGGCAACATCTGCCAGGCTGTGGCGCGGCGGCCACACTGGCAGCCGTTGGAATACAACGCCCTGCACGGCGGCATCGAACGGCACTTCGAACCGCTGCCCGACAGGCTGGTGGCCGACGGGGCCTGGCAGCACCTGCTCGTGGGGCTGGCGGGTGTCGCCAGCGGTTTGCGCGTAGCGGCACCGTGGTTTGTCGAAGCCCATCCTTTCCGCATCGACGCCACCGACGGCATTGGCCTGCCCACGCCCGAAGGTGCACACCGCGACGGTGTCGATCTGGTGGCCGTGGTCTTTGTCGGTCGCGGCAACGTCAAGGGTGGCGAGACACGTGTTTTCGACGCGCAGGGCCCGCAAGGCGTGCGCTTCACCTTGCTTGAGCCGTGGAGCACCCTGCTGCTGGACGACGAACGTGTGATTCACGAATCCACCCCCATACAGCCGCTGGACCCGGCCTTGCCGAGTTGGCGCGACACCCTGGTGCTGACCTTTCGACAAGGCGGCTTCCAGGGGCCCAACTCCATCTGAAGGAAGCTGCCGACATGCAAGCGCTGGCCATCACCCCTGCCGACATCGAAGCCGCCGCGCAACGCTTGCAAGGCGTGGCGCACCGTACGCCGGTGCTCACCTCGCACACAGCGGATGTTCGCACCGGCGCCCAGGTCTTCTTCAAGTGCGAGAACTTCCAGCGCATGGGCGCTTTCAAGTTCCGCGGCGCCTACAACGCATTGGCACAGTTCACGCCCGAGCAACGCCGCGGCGGCGTGATCGCCTTTTCCTCGGGCAACCACGCGCAGGCCATTGCGCTGTCGGCCAGGCTGCTGGGCATGCCGTCTGTGATCGTGATGCCGGTCGATTCGCCGGCTGCCAAGCTGGCGGCCACGCGCGAATACCAACATGGCCAGCCGGGCAGTGAAGTGGTGCTGTTCGACCGCTACACGCAAGACCGCGAGGCCATCGGCCGGCAGCTGGCGGCAGAACGCGGCATGACGCTGATCCCGCCTTACGACCACCCGCACGTGATGGCGGGGCAGGGCACTGCGGCGGCCGAGCTGCTGGCAGAAACCGGCCCGCTGGACCTGCTGCTGGTGTGCGTGGGCGGCGGCGGGCTGATCTCGGGTTGCGCCGTGGCGGCCCACCACCTGAGCCCCGGCATCCAGGTCATCGGTGTGGAGCCCGAAGCCGGCAACGACACCCAGCAGAGCCTGGCACGCGGCGAGATCGTGCACATCGATACGCCCAAGACCATTGCCGACGGCGCGCAGACGCAGCACAGCGGCACGCTCACCTTTGCGGTCATCCAGCAATTGGTGCAGGGCATCGTGACGGTGAGCGACGCGCAACTGGTGCACGCCATGCGTTTTTTCGCCGAACGCATGAAGATGGTCGTCGAACCCACCGGGTGCCTGGCAGCGGCTGCCCTGCTGGAAGGGGTTGTGCAGGCCCGCGGCCAGCGCGTGGGCGTGATCGTCAGTGGTGGCAACGTGGACCTGGCACGCTACGCGGACTTTCTCGCGGTGGCTTGAACGCATCGCTGCGGTAACGTTCAGGGTTTTGGTTTTCGAAAGATCACGATGGCCGACGCCGCAGCCCCAGCAAGTCCCGACACCGACGCCGCCAAGCAGCTGAAAGAGCGCTTCGGCAAGCTGCTGGCCACGCCCGCTGCGCACAGCACAGGCAGCGTGACATTGGGCGGCCGCAAGCTCGACTACGACGTGCAGGCCGCATTTGTGCCCGTGGCGCCCGGCGGCCTGGGCGAGCCCGAGGCCGTCATCATGACCACGGCCTACCAGCTCAAGGGTGCAGGCGCCGCGCATCGGCCCGTGTGTTTTGCATTCAACGGCGGCCCCGGCTCGGCCTCGATCTGGCTGCACCTGGGTGCGCTGGGACCCAAGCGGGTGGTGGTGCCCGACGACGGCAGCATGCCGCAGGCGCCCTATGGCGTGGAAGACAATCCGCACAGCTGGTTCGAGCACTTCGACCTGATCTTCATTGACCCGCCGCACACCGGCTGGTCGCTCACCGCCAACGACGCGGCGCGCAAGAAGATGCTGTCGGTGGACGGCGATATCGACGCCCTGGCCGAAGTCATGCGGCTGTGGCTCACCCGGCACAAACGCTGGGGCTCGCCCGTTTACCTGGCCGGTGAAAGTTATGGCACCACACGCGGCGCCGGCTTGGCCAACAAGTTGCAGGACCTGGGTGTGGTGCTGTCCGGCCTGATCCTGGTGTCCTGCGCCATGGACCTGCAGAGCATCGTCTTTGCGCCGGCCAACGACTTGCCCTATGCGCTGTTCCTGCCTGCGTTCGCCAACGTCGCGCAGTACCACGGCCTTCTTCAAGGGCCGCAGGCCGCCTCGCCCGCAGCCGCGCGTGCGGCTGCCGAGGCCTACGTGCAAGAGGACTACGCCGCCGTGCTGCAGGCCGGGTCCCGCCTGACCGACAAGCAGCGCGGCCGCGCTGCCAAACGCATTGCAGAACTCACGGGCCTGTCGCGCGAACTGGTTGAAGAAAAGAATCTGCGCATTGCCGACCACACCTACTTCTTCGAGGCGCTGCGCCACAAGGGTCTGATCGTCGGCCGGCTGGAAGGACGCTCGACCGGTCCCATGGCCGCGAGCCGCGGCCGCGAGTGGGAATTTGACCCCGGCATCGAGGCCATCGCCGCGCCGTACACCATGGCCGCGATGGGCTACTTCAGCGAACAACTGGGCCTGGCCTTCGAACAGCGCTATGAGGTACTGGCCCGCGACGTCAACCGCGGCTGGAACTGGAACCGCGGCGACAGCAGCCGAATGGGTTTCACCTCGACCAGCCCCGACCTGGCGATGGCCCTGCGCCGCAACAGCAACCTGAAGGTGCTGGCTGCCAGTGGCCGCTATGACCTGGGCACGCCCTACAGCGCCAGCGACTGGAGCCTGGCGCAGCTCAATGTGCCGGCCGACGTGATGGCAAGGGTGCAGCACCGCTACTACGACGCTGGCCACATGATGTACACACGCCAGGCCGATCTGGTGCAGATGAAGGCCGACCTGGCCGCCTGGCTGGCCACCTGAGCTGTGGATCGGCGCATTCGCGCCGCCCGACTACAGCAGCCGCTGCAAACTTGGCGCGTGTTGCTGCAGGTCGGACTGCAACTGGGTGCTTTGGCGGCCGAAGGTGAAATCGGCAAAGTCGAAACCCGGGCCGACGGTGGCACCGACGTAGGCGAAGGCATCCACCGGTTCTGCGGCCTGCCACCAGTCGGACGGCACCACGTGGCGGCGGACGGTGGTCGCCGACAGACGCATCTGCTGCAAAGGCCCGCCTTGCGGTGGCAGCAGCCACAGGTCGAGGCCTTCGCCTTCCAGCAGGTGCCACACCTCGTCTGAGCGCACACGGTGCCAGGCGCTGAACTGGCCGCGTTGCAGCACAAAGTCGATCGTGGTCAGCGCCGATCGGGAGGGCCTGCCGTCCGTGGGCTGCACCGCATGCGGCGAGCGGAACAACTCGCGGTACCAGCCGCCTTCGGGGTGGGGCAGCAGTTGCAGGCTGGCGATCAGCTCGGCGGCACGTGCGCTCACTTCAGGCGTCACGCACATCGCCGACGGGCTGGCTGCCGAAGTCCGCACGGTCCAGGTGGTTCAGCAGCTTGGTGGCCGCCGTGGCCGGGCTGTCCAGCTGACCGCCGGACTTGAGACCGGCAAACATCTCGCGCGCCGGGAACAGCTGGGCATCGGCGCTGCGCAACTGCAGCTGCATGTCCGTGTCGATGACACCCGGCGCCAGCGAGACGATGCGTGCACCGCTGGGCTTGGCCGCTTCTTCCAGCGCCACGGCGCGCGCCAGATGGTCCATGCCGGCCTTGGCCGCGCAGTAGGACGCGCTGCCCGCCATGGCGCGCCGGCCCAGGCCCGACGACACCAGCAGCACCTTGCGTGGCGCCTTCCAGCTGGCCGTGGCGCGCAGGAAGGCGGCGGTCAGCAACATGGGCGCTTCGAGCCCCACACGCAATGCATTGACGAGCTCGCCCATGTCGCCTGCCGACAGCGGCGCTGGCTGCGACACCACGCCCGCGTTGTTGATCAGCGTGGCCGACAAGATGCGGCTGCCGTCCAGCGCCGCCAGCCACTGCGCCAGGCGTTCGGCCACCGGCGCCGCGTCAGCCAGGTCCACCGACCAAGGGGTGAGCTGGCCGCCCGGTGGCACGGCCATGTCGGCCGCCTGCCGCGACAAGGCCAGCACGTGATGGCCGCGCGCCAGCAGCTGTTCGGCGACGGCGCGACCCAAGCCGCGCGAAGCGCCAGTGATGATGCTCAGGTGCATGGGTTTTGTTCCTTGATCTGAATGGCTTGTGGGATGCAGCAGCCGACTGTAGCGGCGTCTAAAAAGGCGGCGGGCTTTCGAAGTCCATCTGCGTCGCCGTCGCTGGATGCACAAAACGCAGTTGGGTCGCGTGCAGCAGCAGGCGAGGATGCGCAGGCCGGCCTTCGGCGTACAGCGTGTCGCCCACGATGGGGTGGCCGATGGACAATAGGTGCACACGCAACTGGTGCGAGCGGCCGGTGATGGGCTCCAGTTCGAGCCACGTGGTATGCGCCAGACGCTCGAGCACACGCCAATGGGTGAGGGCTGGCTTGCCAAATTCGACGTTCACCTTCTGTCGCGGCCGATTGGGCCAGTCGGCCATGAGCGGGGCTTCGATGGTGCCGGCGTTGCCAGCCGGACAACCATGCACGACAGCGGCATATCGCTTGTGCACCTGGCGCGCTTCGAAGGCCATGCTCAGCTGGCGGTGCGCTTGTGTGTTGCGCGCAAAGAGCATCAGGCCCGATGTCGCCTGGTCGAGCCGGTGCACCACCAGCGCATCGGCAAACCGTCCGCGCAACTGCACCGTCAGGTTGTTCTGCTCGCCTTCACCCCGGCCCGGCACCGAAAGCAGGCCGGCGGGTTTGTCCACCACCAGCAGGTGTTCATCGGCGTGCAGCACGTTCAGGGCATCCATCGGCGGGCAGCATATCGCCTGTGTTGTGCGGCCCGCCTGTCACGCGGCCGAGCACGCTTGTGGACATGCTTGCAGGCGCATGTTGGCGATCCGCGACAAACCCCCAGTTCGTCGTCCTGATTGTGGATACCACCCGCTTGACGCCACGCCGGCTCGAGCGCACATTGCGCACTCCATCAACCCGCACCTGCAGGAGGCCCGCCATGAAGACCACGGATACCACCCTCTTGTCGGCCTGCGCGTGCCTGGCACTGCAACTCGGATAAGCGGGCTCCCGCCTGCTCCGTCAGCCCACCGCTGACACCCGTTCCGAGCCGCCGTGACTGACCGTCGCGGCCGACAGACCCCCATCCCCTGAAGCTGCCGAAGCCACCCGCTTTGGCGTGTCTCACTGCATCTGCGGCTGCATCTGCGCCGCGATGGTTTGTCTTGTCCGGAACACCCATGATCGACTCACAGTCATTCGAACGTCTGCGCAGCATTGGCCTCACGCCCGCCGTGATCCAGGAACTGGTGGCCCTGCGCCACCTCTGCACCGAGCCCGCACTGATGCGCGTGACCGAAGTGCAGCGTGAAGGCATCAGCCTGCACGACGGCATCACCGAACACCCGGCCCGCCTGTTGCCGGCACTGCGCGCCATGTTGGCCGCCGACGGCGAAGCCATTGCCGTCGGCGACTGGGTGCTGGCCCAGCGCAACGGGCTGTCGGAGTGGTGGGCGCACGAGCGCGTGCCACCCGTCAACCAGCTGGCGCGCCGCCTGCACGACGGTCGCGACAAGGTCACGCGTGCGGTCATCGTCAGCAATGTCGACACCGCCTTGCTGGTGATGGGCCTGGACCACGATTTCAGCCTGCGCCGGCTGGAGCGTTTTGTGGCCCTGGTGCAGATGGCGCGTGTGATGCCGCTGGTGGTGCTGACCAAGGCCGACCTGTGCAGCAACACCGCAACACGTGTGGCGCAGGTGCAGGCGCTGCTGCCGCCCGAAGCCGCCGTGGTGGCCGTCAACGCGCTGGCCGGCGACACACGGCAGGCGCTGGCGCCATGGTTGCAGCGGGGTCAGACGCTGGTGCTTCTGGGCTCCAGCGGCACCGGCAAGAGCACGCTCACCAACACGCTGATGGACAGCGCGGTGGCCGTCACGGGCGCCAACCGCAGCGGCGACAACCGGGGCCGCCACACCACCACGGCGCGCAGCCTGCATGCGACACCGCAGGGCGCTTGCATCATCGACACACCGGGCCTGCGCACGCTGCGGCTGGACGGCGAAGCCAGCGAACTGGGCGTCGCCTTCAGCGACATTGCGCAGCTGGCCGGCCAGTGCCGGTTCCGCGACTGCCGCCACCAGGACGAGCCGGGCTGCGCAGTGCGACAACAGGTGCCGCCCGAGCGCCTGAAAAACTACAACAAGCTGCAGCGCGAAGCCAGCCGCGACAGCCTGACCGCGCTGCAGCGCAAGGCGCAGGTGCAGCAGTGGAAGGCACGCGGCCGCCAGGCCCGCGTGCGAGCCGAAATCAAACGTGGATGAGTGACAGCGTGTCTCATCTGCCCCGCATGCGTTCCAGGCCTGTGCCTCGACTCAGTCCGCAGGACCGGGCCGACCCGTGCCGCCTGGGAGCAGTGCGTCGCGTCGGGCCAGCGCCGGGAACAGGCGCGGCCAGGCCATGGCCACCAGCAACACGCCCACCCCCCCGAGCACCACCGACCCCACCGGGCCCAGCCACGCGGCGGTGGCCCCGGACTCGAATTCACCCAGCTGGTTGGATCCGCCGATGAACAACGAGTTGACCGCGCTGACGCGGCCACGCATCGCGTCCGGCGTTTCCAGCTGCACCAGTGTCTGGCGGATGACCACGCTGACCATGTCGGCAGCACCTGTGATGGCCAGTGCCACCATCGACACGGCAAAGCTGGTGGACAGCCCGAACACCAAGGTCGCCAGGCCGAACACCGCCACCGAACCCAGCAGCAGAGGCCCGGTGCGCCGCCGCACGGGCCATCGTGTGAGCACCAGCGACATCGCCAGCGCGCCGATCGCCGGCGCGCCGCGCAACAGGCCCAGCCCCAGCGGCCCGACAAAGAGGATGTCCTTGGCAAACATGGGCAGCAAGGCCGTCGCACCGCCCAGTAGCACGGCAAACAGGTCCAAGGTCACAGCGCCCAGCACCACCTTGTGTTGCACCACAAAGCGCAGTCCGGCCAGCACGCTGCGCCAACTGACGGGTTCGTGAGGTGGCGGTTCGTGCTCGTAGCGTATGGCCAGGCACAGTGCCGACGCGATGGCAAACAGCAAGGCGCAGCTGCCATAAGTGGCGGTGGGCCCGGCGGCGTAGATCAATCCGCCCAGCGCGGGCCCGGCGATGACAGCACCTTGCAGCCCGGTGGAGCTGAAGGCCAGCGCGCGTGGCAATTCAAAGGGCGGCACCAGCAGCGGCGTCAGCGCCTGCTGCGCCGGCATCTGCACCGCGCGCAAGGCGCCCAGCACGACCGACAGCGCCAGCAGCCAGTCTCGCGACACCAGGCCGGCGTTGCTGCCCAGCGTGAGCAGCAGCGCAACGACCACCTGAACCATCAGGCAGCCCGCCAGGATGCGGCCGCGGTGGTGGCGGTCGATCCACTGACCCGCCGGCAATGTCAACACCAGCGCGGGCAAGAACTGCAGCAGCCCGACCAGACCCAGGTCCCAGGCCGAGCCCGTCAGGTCGTACATCTGCCAGCCCAGCGCCACCATCAGCATCTGCCCGGCGGCCACCGATGCGAGTCGCGCGAACCACAGGCGGATGAAGCTTTTGTACTGCCACAGCGGGCCGGCCTGGCTCATCGACCGCCGGCGCTACCGGGAATGGGCCGCCGCAGGGCTTGGGGAGGCTGCACGGCCTTCGTGAGTGCCGCTCGCGCCCATCCGATTGCGGGTTTCCAAGCGAATCTTCCCTGGTAAGCTCTTTGATCCATGTCGTCTGGCGCCTCTCCTTTTCACACTGACACCCCGAGCGCCTTGCCACCGGGCACGCGCCTGGGGGAGTTCGAGTTGCTCAGCCTCTTGGGCGTGGGTGGCTTTGGCATCGTGTACCTGGCCTTCGATCATGCCCTTGAACGCGAAGTGGCCGTCAAGGAATACATGCCCGCGTCACTGGCCGGCCGCACCGAAACCATGCACGTCTCGCTGCGCTCGCATTCCGATGCCGAGAGTTTTGCGCTGGGCCTGCGCTCCTTCGTCAATGAAGCCAAGCTGCTGGCGCGCTTCGACCACCCGTCGCTGCTGAAGGTGCACCGCTTCTGGGAAGCCAACGGCACCGCCTACATGGCCATGCCGGTGCTGCGCGGGCGCACGCTGAAAGAGATCCGCGCCGAGATGAGTGGCGCACCCGACGAAGCCTGGATGCGCAGGGTGCTGATGCCGCTGCTGGGCGCCATCGAACGGCTGCACAGCGAAGGTGTCTATCACCGCGACATCGCACCCGACAACATCCAGATCGAGCCCGACGGCCGCCCGGTGCTGCTGGACTTTGGCGCCGCGCGACGGGTGCTCAGCGACAAGAGCCAGGCGCTGACGGCGATCTTGAAACCGGCCTACGCGCCGATCGAACAGTACGGCGAGGCCGGTTCGGTGAGGCAGGGCCCCTGGACCGACTTCTATGCCCTGGGGGCCACGCTGCACTACATGCTGCTGGGTCGCCCACCGCCGCCGGCCACGGCGCGCACCGTGCACGACGAAGCTTCCAGCCTGACCGTCGATCAGCTGCCCGGTTGCGGCGAGGCCTTTTTGCACACCATCGACTGGATGTTGTGCCCTCGCCCCATCGACAGACCGCAAAGCGCGGCCGAACTGCGCCATGTGCTGGAAGGTCACGCGCCGCCGCCAGTGCACAGGCCCGCCGAAGGCGCCACGCTGCGCTGGGAACGCACCGGCGTGTTGCCGCCGCACGCTGACGACCCGCTCATCGACCTGGACGTGGGCGACCAGGCCACGCAGTTGATCTCGCACACGGTGCCTGCGGGGGGTGTCACCGAACACGTCTGGCTCGAACCCGAGCGTGCCGCGTCGATCACGGGTGGACGTTCCAAGCCGACGGACACCACCACCGTGGTGCGCAGGGGCGTGGGGCCGACTGCAGAGTCTGAGGAGCACCTGGACATCGTGGCCGACAGCAAGCCGCCTGGTGAGGGCGGCTCGTCTGCCAATGGTTCGGCGGGGGCTCAGGGCCAGCAGTCCAAGTTGCCACTGATGCTGGGCCTGCTGGCGGCAGCAGTCGTGGCGGCGGCGATGGCGTTCTGGCCCCAGACAGAAGCACCTGCGCTGCCTGCGGCCCTGCCCACGCCGGCTGCGGCCACCGCGGGCACGGCCGCTTCTGCTGTGGCCTTGCCTTCAGCGGTTGCAGCGGCTTCAGTGCCCGCGCTGGCGGCAGCGGCCGATGGCGCCAGCGCAGCCGCTGCAGGCGCATCGACCGCGGCAGCCTTGGCTGCGTCGGCAGCCGCTGGCGTGACCGTTCCGGCCGCTGCATCACCGGCTGCAGCTGAGTCGGCCGTGCAAACCGTTGTGCTGCCGCCTGCCGGTCCTGCGCGGCGTGTCGAAGCTCCGGCAAGGGCGGGTGCAGCAGACAAGCCTGCGCCGGCACGTGCCAGCTCCACCAGACCTGCAGAGCCCGTGCGCCCACGCGCCGAGACCCAGGCTCCGGCCCGGGCGCTCGCGGCGGCGCCACCGGCCGCTGAACCCGTGCCCGCCGGGCCCGGACCGGCATGCGGATCCAGGGACGGCGTGCGTTACCTGGTGTGCATGGAACGCGAATGCGGTCGATCGGAATTTGCCAGCCACCCGTCCTGCCTGCGCTGGAAGCCGTAGCGGCAGAGAAAATAGGTTCGGCCGTTTCGGCCTTTTCAGCAGTTTCGGCCTTTTCAGCAGTGTCGGCCGTTTCGGCCTGGGCAGCCGCCATCTGCCGACGCCAGCGTCGCGCATGCGACACCCCGCACTCCCGCAGTGCGGGAAAGGCTGGATGACGCCGCGCGCCGCAGCCGGTACACCCTGGGCATGCATCTCACGGAGCCCGCCTTGGCCATCTCTTTGCCCTTGATACCCGAATCGAAGACGGCCCTTTACACCCGTGCCAGCACCGAAGCGCCCGGCGTCTGGCCCGCGCGCCTGCCGCTGGAACTGTTGCTGCCCGAAACCTCGCTCTGGTTCAACCTGGAGGTCAGCGCCCGCCGCTACCCCGACAAGGCCGCCTACCTGTTTTTCGGCCAGCCGCTGACATTCCGCCAGTTGCACCAGCAGGCCGAAGCGCTGGCCGGGTGGCTGCAGGCCCATGGTGTTGCCCAGGGTGATCGTGTCCTGCTGTTCATGCAGAACTGCCCGCAGTTTGTGGTGGCTTTCTATGCGGTGCAGCGGGCCAACGCGGTGGTGGTGCCGGTGAATCCGATGAACTGTGCCGATGAGTTTGGCCACTACATCTCCGACCCCCAGGCGCGCGTGGCGCTGACCACCGCCGACCTGGCCGCCGTGGTGCACCAGGCCAACCAGCAACTGCCCGCGGCACAGCGCTTGCACCACATCTGCGCCACGCGCCTGGCCGACGCGATGCCAGCCGCGCTGGACGCACAAGAGTCGCCTCCCGCTGCCCTGCTGGACTGGCTGATGGCCGACCCGCCGTTGCCCGCCGGCAGCGTGCGCTGGCTCGACGCCTTGACCGCTGGCCACAGGCCCGGCCCGCACGCCGCGCAGCCCGATGACATGGCTTTGCTGCCCTACACCTCAGGCACCACCGGCTTGCCCAAGGGCTGCGTGCACACGCACCGCACGCTGATGCCCAACATCGTGGGCAGTGCGCTGTGGGGCCATGGCAGTGCCGAGGCGGTGAGCCTGGGCGTGGTGCCGATGTTCCACATCACCGGCATGTTGTACGGCGTGCTGCTGCCGGTCTACATGGGCAGCACCGTGGTGCTGATGCCGCGCTGGGACCGTGAACTGGCCGGGCGCCTGATTTCTCGCCATCGGGTGACGCACTGGACCTGCATCCCGACCATGATCATCGACCTCTTCGGCAGCCCCAACTACAAGTCCTTCGACCTGTCCAGCCTGCGCTACCTGTCGGGCGGTGGCGCCGCCATGCCGCACGCCGTGGCCGAACGGCTGCAGACCGAGTTCGGCCTCACCTTCGCTGAAGGGTATGGCCTTACCGAAACCGCCGCGCCCAGCCATGCCAACCCGCCCGAGCGCGCCAAGCTGCAGTGCCTGGGCATTCCGCTCTTCGGTGTCGACAGCCGCATCATCGACCCGGCCACGCTGCAGGAACTGCCGGTGGGCGAAACCGGCGAGATCGTGACCCACGGTCCGATGGTCTTCAAGGGCTACTGGGGCCACCCCGGCGCCACCGCGGAAGCCTTCATCACAATCGATGGCAAGGCCTTCTTTCGCACCGGCGACCTCGGTCGCCGCGACGAAGAAGGCTACTTTTTCATCACCGACCGGCTGAAGCGCATGATCAACGCCAGCGGCTTCAAGGTCTGGCCCAGCGAGGTGGAACTACTGCTCTTCAAGTGCCCGCTGGTGCAAGAGGCATGCATCATCGGCGCGCTGGACGCCTACCGGGGCGAGACCGTGAAAGCCGTGGTCGTGTTGCGCGCCGACGCCAAGGCCACGGCGCGGCCGCAGGACATCACCGACTGGGCGCGCCAGCACATGGCAGCCTACAAGGTGCCCAAGCTGGTGGAGTTTGTCGACGCGCTGCCCAAGAGCGGTTCGGGCAAGGTCATGTGGCGCCACTTGCAGGATCAGGAGAAGTTGAAGACGCCGGTCCAGCCCTGAGCCCAGCCGCAGTTGCCACCACGCGGTCCAGCGCCATCTGCAAGGCCTTGGCGTCGTTGCTGGCGCGGTGTCGCTTGAGTCCCATCTCGGCCAGCGCGCTGCGGCGCTCGTCGTCCAGTTGCGCCAGCTGCGTTTCACCCAGCAGGTGGTTTACCGACTCGAGCTTGAACGACGGGCTCAGGCCCGCCTCTTCGAACAGGGCCGCCAGCCACGCGTAGTCGTGCGCCCAGCCATCGCAATAAGCGGTCAGCCCAGCCAGGTCTGCATTGATCAGGCGGGCCGCCTGGTCTGGAGTCTTGCCGTGCGACATCAGGACCGCGCGGGTGATGCCGTGTACACGCGCCGCGTCTTCGTCCCAATGTGTCCACCCGTCAGGCGGGCGGATGAGCATGCAGCGTGTGCGCCCGTCGGGCAGCACATAACCCACCTCGATCGGGTAGCTGTGACGACCGAAGCCGGAGGCTTCGATGTCGATGACACAAGGGTGAGGCATGGGCGGGTGCGTCAGGCTGCTGTGCATTTTGTGCTGCGCCGGCAGTTCGATGCGCTGCTGACCCGAGGCCAGTTCACCTTGCTGGCCGAGCGCACGTGACCGAAGCGTGCGCGGCTCGCCAAGCGATCCAACCCACGCGACGCCGTCGACTTGCCGAGCAACTGCCGGTCGTGTCCGAGGTCGAAGGCTTCGGGAGCGACGCATGCAAGCTACGGGCCTTGAACATTTGACGTCGGGGCTTTGCCGTCACTTTTACCGGCAGGCCGGATCGGCCCGCTGTCCAATGGTGCGCACGAGCGCCGACAACGGCGTCGGCCGTGTGGTCGTGGTGTTGTTCGCTAGCGAGGGCGCAGACGTCGCGGTGGCCCACCACTCGTCGACCGAGGATGCCCGCGAAACCGCGCGCCACATCGGAGCTGTCGCGCCTGACCCGGCGAGGACGCCGATGAAACTCGCCGCCGGTGACGGCAAGGTTGGCGTGGTCCGATGAGATCCGGGCCCCGAGGGCGTTGCGGCATGCCGGTTGCCGCAGGGCGTTGCGGCATGCCGATTGCCCCAGTCACCGAATTCACCCTTTAGAGGACATGCACATGGTCAATTCCCCGACACCCCCTTTTCCTTCGCATGAAGACAGCAGCCGCTCATCGGCCAAAGGCGTAGGCGACCCCTTGCACAGCGGCGCCGGCCCGGTCGCGGACAGCCCCAGGGGCAGCGCTGGCTCGGCAGACAGCAGTGAGGCCCGTGCCAACAGAGGCATCGACGCCGATGGCGCCAACAGCGGCCTGGAGGTGCTGGATCGTGTCGTGCGCGGTGCGCATGCGACCGTAGACCGCCTGGCCGAGAGTGCGGCGCCGCACGTGCAGCGCCTCTCGGACGGCCTCGGAAAGGCCGGCGACGCCGTGCATTCACGCGCCGGCGACATGCGTGAGTTGGGCGACGAGTGGACCGACAGCCTGCGCACGACGGTGCGCGAGCACCCTGTCGCCGCCGTGGTCACTGCGCTGGCAGTGGGCGTGTTGCTGGCCCGCCTGACTTCCTGAGGCTCGCTTGGTCGACTCCGCCACCGACCCCGCCCCTGGCGCCGCCAGTTCCAGCCCGGGCAACCCAGGACGGGCGCCGGACGGCCTGCCGGCCTTGCTGCAGTCGCTGTGGCGAGATCTGCCCGGACTGGTGAACGACCGGGTCGAGTTGCTGTCGCTCGAGTTGCAACGTGCCGGCCTGGCGCTGTTGCAAATCGTCATGCTCGTGGTGGTTGTCGCCATTCTGGGCGTCACGGCCTGGATCGTGCTGTGGGTCGGCATCGTCACCGCCCTGGTGGCATTCGGGCTGCCGCTGGGGTGGGCTTTGCTGGCGGCGCTGTTGCTCAACGTGCTGGCTGCGGCCATCGCCCTGGCCCGCGTGCGCCGCCTGCTGCCCAGACTCAAGCTCTCCGCCACGCGGCGCCACCTCATGTTCAGCCCTTCCCCCCAGCCCCCGACACCCCCGGAGCCGAGACCCCCGGAGCCGGCACCCCAATGAGCCCGCTGGCCGTCCGCAAGGCGAAGACCGCAGCGCGCCGCTCGAAGGTACGTCAGTGAGCCAGAGCCGATCCCAAGCACCGCTGCCGCGCAGCGTGGCAGCGTCCAAGCCTGACGATGCAGACCTGGGCACACGCATCCTGCTGGTCGAGCAGCGCCTGATCCTGCGTGAGGAAAACCTGCGCCGCACCACGCACCAGATTACGGGGCGGGTGCAGGCTGCGCTGCGCCCGGCGCGGCTGCTGTGGCCATTGGCTGGCCTGGCTGCGGTGGCGGGGGCAGGTTTCGGTTTGTATTCGCTGTGGCGCGGCCGCCGGGAACCCGCCGGTGCGGCCGTCGGCCCGCCAAGCCCGGGGGTGGCCGCCCATGCCGCGCCGGGGGTGTCGTGGTTGCGTCTGCTGGGCTTGGCCTGGCCGCTGCTGCCGCAGGGCTGGCGCGCGCGCGTCAGCCCCGCGACCGCCAGCGCGGTGATGGCGCTGGGTTTGCCGATGCTCGAAAGCCTGCTGGCCCGACGCCATGCCGCCAAGTTGCAGACCATGGCCGTGGTGGACCTGTCGCGATATGCCGGCACCTGGTACGTGGTGGCCAGCCTGCCCGGTCATGGATTGGCAGAGGCGGCTGGTGCGGCGGCGCAAGCGGCACAAGCGGCGCAAGCGGATCAGCCGGATCAGGCGGATCAGGCGGCCCAAACGCCACCGACAGCGCCGCGCTGGCATTACACCTTGCGCCGCGACGGGCTCATCGACCTGGCCAGCGACGCTGCCACCGACGCCGTGGTGCATCCGGTGCCAGGCAGAGGCGGCGCGGAGCTCAGGGTCACCCGCTGGCCCGAGTGGCTGCGCCTGCTGCCTTGGGCCTGGCAGGACCAGTGGCTGCTGCACATCGACGACGACTACAGCGAAGCAGTGCTGGGCAGCCCGCGTCGCGACGCGCTGTGGCTGCTGTCGCGCCAGCCGCGCCTGGCCGAGCCCCGGCTGACCGCGCTGGTGCAACTTGCGCAGGACCGCGGCTTTGCCGTGCAGCGCCTGCGCTTCCACGGCGCAGGTTGAACCCCCGGCGGGGCCGAGTGGCGGGACCGGCGAGGCGCCCTGCTGACCCCGTAGCCGCGCCAGCCGCCCTGGCCGCCGCAGCTACGGGTCTCCTCAGCCCCGTCGTTACCGGGCACGCGCCTGTCTGTCACGGGGGGTAGCAAACGGCATTCCCGGCGGTGGTTTTATGGGCGTTTTGTGGGCGCCAGTCGGCGTTTTGTGGGCGTTTTGTGGACATCAGTGCCGGCAGGCACCGCAGTTGCCGCGCCAGCTGCAACCCGGCGTTCTCAATCCCGGTTTTCAACCCCCGTTTTCAACCCCCGTTTTCAACCTCCATTTCCGAAAGAATACCCATGCGTGCACTCACCTATCACGGCTCCAAGGATGTCCGCGTCGAGACCGTGCCAGACCCCAAGTTGCTGCACGACCAGGACATCATCTTGCGCGTGACGGCAACCGCCATCTGCGGCTCCGACCTGCACCTCTACCGCGGCAAGGTGCCCGGGATGGAAGCCGGCGACATCCTCGGCCACGAATTCATGGGCGTGGTTGAAGAGGTGGGCAGCGCCGTCACACGTGTCAAGGCAGGCGACCGTGTCGTCATCCCATTCGTCATCGCCTGCGGCGCCTGCTTTTTCTGCGAACGTTCGCTGTTTGCGGCCTGCGAAAGCACCAATGACGGTCGCGGCGCGATCATGAACAAGAAGTCGTTGCGCCCGGGTGCGGCGCTGTTCGGCTACACCCACCTGTACGGCGGTGTGCCCGGCGGGCAAGCCGAGTTCGTGCGCGTGCCGATGGCCAACACCGGCCCGCTGGTGGTCCCCGACGCGCTGAGCGACGCGCAGGTGCTGTTCCTGTCCGACATCCTGCCCACCGGCTACCAGGCGGTGTTGAATGCCGGGGTCGGCCCGGGCAGCACCGTGGCCATCTTCGGCGCCGGCCCTGTGGGACTGATGGCTGCCGCCTGTGCGCGCATGCTGAGCGCGGCTCGCATCTTCATCGTCGACGAGCAGCCCTATCGGCTGAAGTTCGCCGCTGACACCTACGGCGCCGAGCCCATCGACTTCAGCCAGGTCGACGACCCGGCGCAGTTCATCATCGAGCACACGCAGTTCCGCGGCGTTGACGCCAGCATCGACGCCGTCGGCTTCGAGGCCAAGGGCAGCACGCTGGAGACAGTGATGACGAACCTGAAACTCGAGGGCGGCAGCGGCCAGGTGCTGCGCCAGGCCATCGCCGCGACGCGGCGCGGCGGCGTCGTCAGCGTGCCGGGCGTTTACTCGGGCTTCATCCACGGCTTCCTGTTCGGCGATGCATTCGACAAGGGCCTGAGCTTTCGCATGGGCCAGACGCACGTTCAGCAGCACATGCCGGCGCTGCT
>JBBRCN010000015.1:0-66532 GCA_038204775.1 Burkholderiales bacterium
GCACGTCGGCCGGCAAGCCCAGCGCCCAGCCGATGGCCACGGCGCTGCCGGCCGCCACCGCACCACCGGCCAGCGCGGCAGCCAGCAGCGGCAGCGCTCGGCGCCGCAGTTCGCGCCGGCGTTGCCACAGGGGCCAGGCCAGCGCCACCACGGCCGGGCCCAGCAGGAAGTGGATGAACTGCGCGCCAGAAAAGTAGGTGGGGTAGGGCGTGCCGGTGGCGCCCAGCAGCAGCGCCAGCGCCACCACGGTCCACAGCACCGGGTTGGCCCATGGCGCCTGGCCCAGGTGCACGTAGACGGCCTGCGCCAGCACGTACACCGTCAGCGTGGCGGTCAGCCCGAACAGTGGCGTGGCCGACAGGTAGACCCAGAGTTCGACGAAGTTCTGCATCCGCTTGGGCCTCAGTGCACCACGGGCGGCTCGACACGCGCTTCGGCGGGGGCCGTCGCGGGCTGTCCGGCAGGCGGTTCAGCTGGCATCAACGCACGCAGCACCAGTGCCGCCACCGCCATGCCGGCCCAGGTGGACAGCACGATGGCCGCCAGCATGCGTCCGCCAAACTGCTGCACCAGGCCCAGGTGCGTGATGACACCCACGCCCACCGGCACGAACAACAGCGACAGATGCTGCAGCAAGGGCTCGGCAGCTGCGGCCACCGGAGCGCGCACCGCCGGCAGTTGCAGCAGCGCGATCAGCAGCAGCAGGCCGATCACCGGCCCGGGCAGCAGCAACGGCGTCAGGCGCGACAAGGCCTCGCCGGCCGACTGGCACAGCAACAAAAGGGCCAGGCCGCGCAGGGTGTCCATGGTCCGATCAGGCTGTTCGCGCCGCTCAGCTCAAAAGGTAGCTCAGCACCCAGTAGTGGCCGTGATCGGTCCACTCGGGGCTGTGCGCACGCGCGCCCAGCATGGCGAACGCCTGCGCTTGGGTGGGAAAGTTCTTCATCACCTCGTGCACGCTGCCGTCGTCCAGCGTGCGGGTCTGGTAGGTGTTCCCTTCGGGATCGCGGCGGGTGACGGGCAGGTTGCTGGTCTGCACGAAGCAGTTGTCCAGCATCACCACACGCGCGCCGGGCAGCAGCCGCTGGTGCAGCAGCGCCAGCCAGCTGGGCAGGCGCGACAGCGGCACGTGGCTCCACCAGCAGCCGGCAAAGGCACCGTCGAAGGTCTGGCCTTGGATGGCATCGAAGCGGTAGGCGTCCACGGTGGCAAAGCCCACACAGGCCGGCAGTGGCTTGCTGCGCGCCACCGCCATCGTCTCGGGGTTCAGGTCGGTGGCCAGCCAGGAAGCCGCTGCGCGCGCGCCGTGCGGTGTCCACCAACCGGTGCCGCAGGCCACTTCCAGCACATGACGGCCGGCAAACGGCGTGGGCAGCCAGGCTTCCAAGGCGCGCAGCTCGGTCTGGCGTTCGGGCTTGAAATAGACCCTTTCGTAGACTGCTGCGCGCTGCGCGTAGTACGTGGCCATGTCGTGCTCGACGCCCATGCGAGCCGCGCTCAAAGCCCCGGCACCAGACGGCCGGGGTTGAAGATGCGCTCGGGGTCGAAGGCCTGCTTCAGTTTCTGATGCACCGCCGCCAGCGCGGGCTTCAGCGGCGCAAATGTGCCGGCCGTCTTGTCGCGCGCGCGAAACAGCACCGCGTGCCCACCCACCGCTGCCGCCGCATCGCGCAGCGTTTGCGCCGGTGCGCTGGTGCAGATCCAGCGCTGCGCACCGCCCCACTCCAGCAATTGTTCGCCCGACAGCTTCAGCGGCCCCGCCGTGGCGGGCACCGACAGGCGCCACAACGCGGCACCACCGTCCACGGCACGCGAAGCGCCGACAAAAAACTCGTCGCTGTGGTCACGCAGGCCTTGCCAGAAAGGCAGGGCCGCGGCAGGCGCGATGAGCTCGCCGCCGATCTTGTCGTGCGCCGCTTGCACCGCCGCCAACGCACCCGACAGGCGCAGCACCAGCATGCCGTCCCACCAGGCGCTGGCGTTCAGTGGCAGCGGCTGGCCGCCCCACTCATTGAGGCGTCGGATGGCGTTGCCGGCGTCCATCTCCAGCCTCAGCGTCACCGATGCAGGCGGCATCGGCAGCACCTTGAGCGAGACCTCGCAGATGACACCGAAGATGCCCATGCTGCCGGCCAGCACGCGCGACACGTCGTAACCCGCCACGTTTTTTATCACCTGGCCGCCGAAGCTCAGCAGCTCGGCGCGGCCGTTGATCATCGTGGCACCCAGCACGTAGTCGCGCACACCGCCCACGGCGGCCCGCGCCGGGCCGGCCAGGCCGGCGGCAACCATGCCGCCAACGGTGCCCGACGCGCCAAAACGCGGCGGCTCGAACGGCAGGCACTGGCCCTTTTCGGCCAGTGCGGCTTCCAGTTCAGACAGCCGTGTGCCCGCACGCACCGTGACCACCAGTTCGCTGGGCTCGTAGCTGCTGATGCCGGCCAGCGGCGCCACATCCAGCGGCTCGCCCACCGGTTCACCGCCGTAGAAGGCCTTGCTGCCGCCGCCGCGGATGTCCAGCGGCACGCGGTCCGACGCCGCCACCTGCACCTGGTTGATCAACCGCGACAAAGCCGGGTCGGCCTCCATCTAGAACCGCTCCAGCTCTGCGAAGGGCAGCAGTCCCTTTTTCACGTGCATCTTTCCGTACTCGGCGCAGCGTTGCAGCGTGGGAATGACCTTGCCCGGGTTCAGCAACTCGGCGCTGTCGAAGGCCCGTTTGATGGCGAACATCTGTTCGCGTTCTGCGGGGCTGAATTGCACACACATGCTGGACAGTTTTTCCACGCCCACGCCGTGTTCGCCGGTGACGGTGCCGCCCATCGCCACGCTGGTCTCCAGGATGTCGGCACCGAACAGCTCGCAGCGGTGCATCTGGTCGGGGTCGTTGGCGTCGAACAGGATCAGCGGGTGCAGATTGCCGTCACCCGCGTGAAAGACGTTGCAGCACTTCAGGCCGTACTTCTTTTCCATTTCGGCTATCGCCAGCAGGATGTCGGCCAGGCGCTTGCGCGGGATGGTGCTGTCCATGCACATGTAGTCGGGGCTGATGCGGCCGCTGGCGGGAAAGGCGTTTTTGCGCCCGCTCCAGAAGGTCAGGCGCTGTTGTTCGTCGCGGCTGACTTCCAGCCGCGTGGCGCCGCAGCCACTCAGCACGTCGAGCATGCGGTCGATCTCTTCGGCCACTTCTTCTGGCGTGCCGTCGCTTTCGCACAGCAGGATGGCTTCGGCCGTGAGGTCGTAGCCGGCGTGCACAAAGTCCTCGACGGCCGCCGTCATGGGCTTGTCCATCATCTCCAGGCCGGCCGGGATGATGCCGGCGGCGATGACCGCCGCCACCGCGTCACCGGCTTTGCGGATGTCGTCGAAGCTGGCCATGATGCAACGTGCCAATGCCGGCTTGGGCACCAGCTTCACCGTCACCTCGGTGGTGACCGCCAGCATGCCTTCGCTGCCCACCACCAGCGGCAGCAGGTCCAGGCCCGGCACGTCCAGCGCTTCGCTGCCAAATTCGATGGGCTCACCCGTTGCCGTGAAGCCGCGCACGCGCAGCACGTTGTGCAGCGTCAGGCCGTACTTCAGGCAGTGCACACCACCGGAGTTTTCGGCCACGTTGCCGCCGATGGTGCAGGCGATCTGACTGCTGGGGTCGGGCGCGTAGTACAGGCCGAACGGCGCGGCGGCTTCGCTGATGGCCAGGTTGCGCACGCCGCACTGCACCGTGGCCGTGCGTGCGAGGCGGTCGATCATGACGATCTTGTTGAACTTGGCCAGGCTGAGCGTGACGCCCAAAGGGTGCGGCATGGCGCCGCCGCTCAGGCCCGTGCCTGCGCCGCGCGCCACCACCGGCACCTGCAGCGCGTGGCAGGCCTTCAGCACGGCAGCCACCTGGGCTTCGGTCTCGGGCAATGCCACCAGCAGCGGCAGCTGGCGGTAGGCCGTGAGGCCGTCACACTCGTAAGGCACGGTGTCCTCGCCGTGCCACAGCAGCGCGTGACCGGGCAACAGCGGGGACAGTGCAGCCACCACCTCGGCCTGGCGGGCGGCTCGTTCGGCACTGCGAGCTTGGCTGGACGGCGCTGCCAGGGTGATGGCAGCAGCAGGCGCGTTCATGGCGTGTTCCTCAGGCACCGCAGGCAGGGCGCGGCATGGGTTGGACTTTACGATGCCCGGGCTGCGCATTGCGCCCTGAGGTTTAGGCTCAGGCTGCGGCCCCACCTGCCGTGAAGACCGTCAGCACGCCGGTGTAGCCGTACAGGTGGTGGCGCGCGATCTCGCCGCCGGCAAAAAACCCCACCAGCGGCACATCGCCCAGTGCGTGCTGCACGATCTTCAACTCGGCCGAGGGCCCGCCAAAGTGCGCCCCGCCACGACCCGAGCAACTGACGTAGATGGCACCCACGATCTGGCCCGACGCATCGCCCGGCTTGGCAGATGCAAGCAAAGGCGCAAGCAAGGGCGCAGGCAAGGGCGCAGGCAAGGGCGCAACCCCAGACGCAGCCCCAGCGCCCGGAACGGCCGGTTCGGTGCGCGATTCGACCTCGTCGCGAATTTCGCTGCAGATGCGCACCAGGTCGCGCCGGGCCGCGGCCACATCACGTTGGCAGAACGCCAGTTTCATGCCCGGCTGCAGCAGTTCGGCCACGGCCACGGCCTGCTGTGCGGGGTCGACCCCGATGAGGTGGCGCACCCGGGTGTCGGTGCCAAACTGGCCGCCGCGCGACAAGGCGGTGTCGTGTTCATCGGTCAGGCCCACCAGCGTGGCACGCAGGCGCGGCACCGCCTGGCGCGGGTCTTCCAGGTCCAGCAGGCCGAGGTCGGACAACAAGGCCTGCAGTGCCGGTCGACCGTCGAGTTGGGTCACCACATTGCGATCACAGGCCGTGACGGTTCGCGTGGGACCCAGCGGCTGGCTGCCCTGGGTGACGCGCGAGATCAACGCCACGTCGTGTGTGAAGGCCACGCCCGACAGGCCGCCCTGCCAGACGCCGTCGGCGATGTGCGCAGTGGCGCCCCGCGACGAAGCCAGGCCGCCAAAAAGATAGCCCGAACTTGTGCGGTCACTCATTTCTGCAATCAGCTCGGCCAGGTCGGGCGTGCCGGGGTCGGCGTGCACCAAGGCGCTGAAGGGCTCGATGAGCTGCAACTTGCGCGCGCCCGAAAAGACCTCGAAGCGACCGCGTGGCAGCGCGGCCAGCATGACCACCAGCGCCGGCTCGTCGAAGTACTCCACACCCGAGGCCGCCACGCCCACACCCACGCTGCCCACCCACGACACACCGGGCCACTGTTGGCGCAGCGCGTCATACAGCGGCTGCGCATGCGCCGCGTAGTGGTCGGTGAAGTAGACGACACCCAGCGTCAGCGGCCCGGCCGCACTGGCTTCGTGTGCGGCCCAGCCGGCTTGAACCTGCGCCGCTGCCAGGGCCAGCGCTGCGCGCCAGTCCGGGTGCGTGGCGTGGCCGACCAGAAAGGCGTGCATCGCGCCCGGCCTAGCGGCTGCGCTTGCGCGCCGGGCTGCGCGCCGGGCTGGTCTTGGCTGACTTTGCAGCCCTGGCGGCCGGGCTGGCCTTCACCGGCGCCGCGGCCATCTCTTTCAAGGCACCGGCCGCCGTGTCCATGGAACCCTTGACCATGGCACCGGCAAGGGACTTGGCACTGTCAGCGGCGCTGTCCTTGACCGCCTGGGTGGCCAGTTCGGTGAACTGTTGCGTCAACGCGCCCCACCATTGCATGGGATCCACCGCGGGCGGGGCTGCGGCGGGTGCGGCCGGCGGTGCGGCCGGCGGTGAGGCCGGCGGTGCAGGCGGTGGTGCAGGCGGTGGTACCACCGCTTCTTCGCGCGGCGCCAGACTGGGCATGCGGATCTTCAGCGATTCACTCAGGTCGGCCAGCGGCAGGTTCATCGCCTGCAGCGTGGACAGCGTCATGCGCTGAACTTCCAGCGCCTGGATCGTGGTGGCCAGCAGCTTGGCGTTCTGCTCCAGCCAGAAGTGCACGGTTTTCAGTTCCTGGATGCGCTTTTCCAGCTCTTCAGGGTTGAGCGTGGGCGCAATCCACTGGCTCATGCCGGGGATGCCGGCGCCTGCGTTCTTGAACAGACCTTGAAGGAACTCGAAGCCGGGCACCATGCGCGCCAGATCGTTGGCACCTGTCATTGCGGGTCTCCTGTGCGTGGGATTCTGTCGCGGCCGAGGCCGTCCAGCGCTGCGCTCCCATTGTGCGCTTCGGCCGACGGGCGCTCAGCGCTTGAAGACCACCCGCTCGACCTTGAAACCGCGCTGTGCCAGCAGCAGCGGCAGCGCCTGCGGGCCGGTCATGTGCAACGCGCCCACGGCGGCAAAAACCCGCTTGCCCTGCTGGTGGTGGCCTTCGATGCGGTCGGCCAGCGGCCCGTTGCGTTCGTCGTTGAGTTTGCGCAAAGAAGCGCGGTCGGCTTCGTCGGCCGCACACTCGCACCAGTGGGCGTAGTCTTCCAGCGCCGCGACGTCTCCCTTTTCCCAGGCCGCCGCCAGCTTGTCCAGCACCCGGCGGGCGCTGCGGTCTTCCAGCTGCAGCAGGCTGTGGTCCAGCAAGACACGGGCTTCAGCTTCGTCTTCAGGCACCAGGGCATTGATCTGCGTCACCACCGATTCCAACGCCACCACACGCCGGCCTTGCGCGCGCACCTGGGCCGACAGCACCTGCTCCATGGCATAGCTGGAATCCATGCCCAGCCAGCGGGCTTCCATCACCGTGAGCGTGGTGGCCTGCAGCACCGGGTGCAGGGTGGCCAATGCTTCGGTGGCCAGGCAGGCCCGCTCAAAGGCCCGGGTCAGCCGCTGTTGCAGGGCTTCGGGCAAAGGCTGCGGCGGGCGTGTGTCGGCCATGGCCTGCAGCAGCGCCGGGTCGTTGGGATCGATTTCCAGCGCCAGCACGTCGCTGGCACGCAGCGCAGCGCTTGTCAGCGGCCCCAGCCTGCGCCAGTTGGGCTTGCCCACATGGAGCGTGCCAAACAGGTACACCGTGCGGCCGTCGCGTGTGGCGCGCCACAACATGCCGCGGTCTTTGGCTGGCGCGCCGGTGTCGGGCTGGGTGGGCAATGCAGGCGGGCAGACGATGCGGTCGGCGCTGCTGAGCGCAGAGGCGGCTGCAATGCCGGCCCAGAGGCACAGGCAAAAACCCAGGCCCAGCCTGATCCAGAAATTCGGCAGTTTCAAGGCCTGCTCCCTTGCAGTTCGATGCGCAAGACACCGGCATCCTGCTGCCAACGCAGGCGGCCCAGCACGTCCATGCCCAGCAACGGCGACGCCAGGTTGGGCAAGGCCGCCATGCGCAGGCGGTCGGCGCGCACACCACCGTCGAGATGCAGGTCGCCGACCACCACCTGCCCCGTCACCACGCCGCCGGCGGTATTGGACTGCACCGTGCCCACCACGGGCAGGCCCAGTTCGCGCGCCAGGGCGGTCGGGATGGCCGTGCCGGTGGCACCGGTATCGACCAGAAATTCGATCTCGCGGCCGCCGATGCGACCGCTCCAGTGGTAGTGGCCATCACCGCTGCGGCGGATTTCCAGCGTCTGCCCGTCCACCACGAACCGTGTCGCGCGCTGCTCGGCCTGCCAGGTCTGCACGCCCACAAACAGCCCCACACCCAGCAGCAGCCACACGGTGGTGTGCTTGAGCCAGCCCGGCAGGTCGCCCATGTGCGTGCCCTTCGCGTTCTCAGGCCGAGGCCGACCCAGGCAGCGGCGCCACACGCTGATCGATGGCGCCGAAGATGCTGTGACCATCGCTGCCCAGCATCTCGATGCGTATGGTGTCGCCGAACTGCATGAAGGCGGTCTGCGGCGAGCCGCTCTCTATGGTTTCGATGGCTCTTTTTTCGGCCACACACGAGTAGCCTTGAGCCCAATCCTTGTTGCTGACGGTGCCACTGCCCACGATGCTGCCGCTTCGCAGCCGCCGCGTCCTGGCCACATGCGCGATGAGCTGGCCGAAGTGGAAGGTCATCTCCGGCCCGGCATTCGTCAAACCCACCTGGCGGCCATTCCACACACTTTGCAGCGGCAGGTGCACACGGCCACCCTGCCAGGCGGCGCCCAGTTCGTCGGGCGTGACGGCCACCGGGCTGAAGGCCGTGGCCGGTTTGCTTTGCAAAAAGCCGAAGCCCTTGGCCAGTTCGGCCGGGATCAGGTTGCGCAAGCTCCAGTCGTTGACCAGCATCAGCAGGCGCACCGCTTCCAGTGCGGTTTCGGGCACCGTGCCGATGTCCACGTCGCCCGTGACCACGGCGACTTCGCTTTCGAAGTCGATGCCCCAGTCGGTGCTGCCAAAAACGGCGGCGTCGCAGGGGCCCAGGAAGTCGTCGCTGCCACCCTGGTACATCAGCGGGTCTTGGTAGAAGCTGGCCGGCACTTCGGCGCCACGCGCCTTGCGCACCAGTTCCACGTGGTTCAGGTAGGCCGAACCATCGGCCCACTGATGTGCACGCGGCAGCGGCGCCATGCAGTGGCGCGCTTGAAAATTGAAGGCGTGGCGCGCCTTGCCGCCGTTGAGCGTGGCGTACAGGTCTTCGAGCTGGGGCGACACGAAGTTCCAGTCGTCCAGCAACTGCTGCATCGTGGTGGCGATGCCGGTGGCGAAGTGGGCACTGACCATGTCCCGCGAGACGACGGCCAGTTGGCCGTCACGCGAGCCGTCCTTGAGGGTGGCAAGTTTCATCGGGGCTTGGGCCGCACAAAGGCACGGCCAGGAATTCACGGCGATGGCACTATTGTGGGGTGACCGCCACCACAAGAATGCCCTCTGTCTGGAGTAGATGGCTGCCGCCGCGCCAAACTGCGGCGCTGGCGGTGGCCACCTTGGTTGTGGTCTTGCATGCGGCTTTGCTGGGTGGCCTGGCACCGGGCGCCGGCCCGGGCTGGCGGGCCGAGCCCACACGCGCGGTGCAAGTGCGGCATATCGTGCAAGCCGCTGACGGGCCAAAGGTGCAGCCTGAGGCGCCCGCGCCCTTGGTGCCGATGCCCGTTGAAACACAACCCGTGGTGCTGGCGCGCCCCGCGCCGCCCGCCGCCCCCGCCCCCGCCACCGCTCAGGTCTCAGAAGAAGCCATCTCGCAGCCGGCGCATGAACCTGACGTCGCCGTGCCTTTGCAAGCCCCTGCCGGTGGCCAGCCGGTACCGGTCTACGCCACCCGGCTGCCGCCGGCCAGCACGCTGCAGTTTGAATGGCGCCGTGGTTTGGCCGTCGGTATCGCTGAACTCGACTGGCAGCCTGCCGCCGGCCATTACCACCTCACGCTGCAAGCACAAGCCCCGCGGGCGCCGGCACAGGGTTGGACCAGCCAGGGTGGTTTCGACGCCGCCGGCATTGCCCCGGTGCGCTACACCGAAAGCCGGCGTGGACGCGACCTTCGCGCGGCCAATTTCCAGCGCGACAGTGGTCGCGTTTCCTTCAGCGGGCCTGCCATTGAACACACGCTGGTGCCCGGGGGTCAGGACCGCCTGAGCTGGATGCTGCAGCTGGCCGCCGTGGTGGCTGCCAACCCGGCGCTGGCCGAGCCCGAAGCCCAGGTCTCGATCTGGGTGGTGGGCACCAGAGGTGACGCCACCGTCTGGACCTTCACTGTGCAGGGCAGCGCCGCGCTGGACCTGCCGGCCGGGCGTGTCGAAGCCGCCTTGCTCTTGACACGCGAGCCTCAACGTCCCTACGACACGCAGGTGCAGGTGTGGCTGGACCCCGCGCGCCACCACCTGCCGGTGCAGGCCCTGCTTCGTGTGCGCGGCACCGGTGAAGGCAGCGAGTTCCGCTTGCTGGCCTTGAAATGAGGGCCGCCGCGCCCCAAGTCAGGGGTCTGGAGGTTCACCGATGCAGATGCTCTACAACTCGGACAGCTTTGTCGTTGTGCAGTTTGTCGCGCCGGCCGACGAGGCCGCAGCGCCAGCCACGCAGGGCGCTCACAGCGGCTTCGAGATCGTCGACAAGCTCGCCGGCAAAGAAATCTATTTGCAGGGCGCTGTCGCCGATTCTTTCCAGCGCGGTGTTGAAGCCCTGGTGCAGCAGGGGCCCAGCGAAGAGAAGCTCGACGCGTTCATCGCCGGTTTCACGGTGTTGGCGCAACAGCCGGTGGTGTTGCACTAGTCCCCGCTGATCCCTGCTGATCCCTGCTGAGTGGGCATGCCCGCCCGGCACGGCGGCGGGGCTTGTCGATGTTGCCGGGCTGGGCCAAGATCAACGCCATCCCGGCTTGAGGGCTCATGGGCCTGAAGGCTGTCACCGCCAACTTGGGAAGCCCATGGCCCGAGCGCTTGCCGATTCGCGCTGCCTGCTGTCTCCCGGCCTGGCCGAAGCCCCGGTGATGGACACGCTGTGCTCGCACTTCGTGCTCACGCTCACCCTTCACCAGGCCGGCCGTTTCAACCTGCGGCGCGACTGGAACAGCCTGCTGTCATTGGTGGGCCGCCACCTCGTGTGGCCGGCGCCCGTGCTGGCGCGGGTGCGTGGCTTTCTGCAGCAGCGCTGCAAGGGCAACCCGCAGTGGAAAGGTCACGAAGCACTGTCCGACCAGGCCTTTCTGGACAAACACGGCCCCTGGCGCGGCCCCTACGAAGAGGGCACGCTCTTTTTTTACATCGACGAATACATCAAGGACGCGCCCAAAGACCTGCTCACCGTGCTGGCCACCACCTGCGACTGGCTGGCGCGGCGGCTGAAAAAGGAAAGCACGCTGGTCCAGAAGAACATCGACGCACTGGCCGGCCTGCTTCAGCTGAACCCGGCCGAACGGGCTCTGCTGCTGTACGGCACGCTAGCGCGCTACCAGCGCGATCTTCGTGGCCTGCTGGTCGAGTTCAAGGTCAGCAACGCACAAGAGGCCTACGCGGCCCTGGCAGCCGTGGCCGGCGTCGAAGCGGGTGAAGTGGCCGAAGCGCTGCGGGCCGGTTCGCGGCTGGAACGCATCGGCATGATCGAAAACCTGATCTCCGAACAGAACATCACCGACCTGGCCGACCTGATGAAGGTCAGCGAACAGTTGCCACCGGTGCTGATGCGCGAATACCGCGCACCCGGCGAGTTGATGGCGGTGTTCACACGCCCGGTACCCAAGAGCGAGTTGCAGCCCAGCGACTTTGCCTTTGTCGATGACGACGTTCAGGTCATGACCTCGCTGCTGCGCAACGCCACGCAGCGCAAGGAAGCCGGCGTCAACGTGCTGCTGTACGGCCCGCCGGGCACGGGCAAGACCGAACTGGCCAAGGTGTGCGCGGCGGCGGCCGGACTGAACCTGTACGAGGTGGAAAACGCCGACCGCGACGGCAACAGCCTGTCCGGACGCGACCGCTACCGCAGCCTGCAGATCAGCCAGGTCTTCCTGAAGGGCAGCCCCGACGTGGCGTTGCTTTTTGACGAAGTGGAAGACGTGTTCCCGCCCATCAGCAGCGAAGCCGCGCAATTGATGGCGCGACTGGACAGCAGCGACGCTGGCGCGGGCGGTCTCAGCAGCAGCGTCAGCGGCAAGGCCTGGGTCAACCAGATCCTGGAAACCAACCCGGTGCCGGTGATCTGGGTCACCAACCGCATCGAGCAGATCGACCCGGCCTTTCGTCGTCGCTTCCAGTACCACCTGCTGTTGAAAAGCCCACCGCCGGGGGCGCGCGAAGGTCTGGTCACGCGCGCGCTGGCCGGGGCCACGGTGAGCGAAGGCTTTGCCGCCAGGCTGGCCGAACGGCGGTCGCTCACGCCAGCGCAGATTCGCACCGCCGTGCGTTTTGCGAGCCTGGCGCAGCCCGATGCGGCCGAGCCTGATGCCTTCGAGGCCCTGATCGAAAGGCAGCTGGGCAATGCCGACAAGGCACTGGGCGCCACCCGCAGCGAGCGCGGCGCACGCGCCGTGGTCACGGCCTACGACCTGACGCTGCTGAACATCGAATCGCGATTCGAGGTGCCGCGCATCGTGCAGGCACTGCAGCGGCGCGGCCATGGCACGCTGTGTTTTCATGGCGCAGCCGGCACCGGCAAAACCGCGCTGGCCGAACACATCGCCAGCGTGCTGCAGCGGCCCTTGATGATTCGCCAGACCAGCGACATCGCCAGCAAGTACGTGGGCGAAACCGAACAGAACATGGCCAAGATGTTCGAAGAAGCCAGCACCGAAAGCGCGGTGCTGCTGCTGGACGAAGCCGACAGCTTCTTGCGCAGCCGCCGCCTGGCCGAACGCAACTACGAAGTCACCGAGGTCAACGAGATGCTGCAGGGCATGGAGCGTTTTGCCGGTGTCTTCATCTGCACCACCAACCTCTTCGACGAACTGGACGAAGCCGCGCTGCGCCGCTTCACGTTCAAGATCCGCTTCCAGCCACTGACGGGCGAACAGCGTGTGCGCATGTTCACGGCCGAAGCCCTGGGCGGCAACGCCACTGGGCTGACGGCCGAACAGACGGCGCGCCTGACGGCGCTGGACCAATTGGTGCCGGGCGACTTTGCGGCCGTGCAGCGGCAGGTCGACATCCTGGGCGAAACCTTCGAGCCCGACGAGTTTTTGTCGCAGCTGGAAGGTGAGCACCGCGTCAAACCCGAGGTGCGGCATCGCCGCGGCATCGGTTTCAAGACCTGAACCGACTGCGCAGGTCCCACTGCCAGGGCCCGCGTCGGGTCTGCCCCGCTCAAGGGCCGAGCCCCGGCGCCGATAAAGCCGAATGAGCTCATTTGCCGCAGACATCTGGACGCTTGCCAGCGGTGACCCCCTGGCCTGGGGCCTGCTCGCCAGCCTGGCTGCGCTGGCGCTGGCCGTGGTGCACCTGTTCAGGTTGGCACGCAGCCGCCAGCGGCTGCGCACACGGCTGCGTGCCGCGAGCGCGCACATCTCCGACATGGGCCACCGCGACCCATTGACCGGCCTCGTGTCTCGCGCCGAATTTGAGTCGCTTCTGGAAGCCGAAGTGGCCCGGGTCGATCATGGCGAAGGGCAGCTGACTTTGATCTACCTGGGTCTGGACGGGTTTCGCACCATCAACGAGTCATACGGGATGCGCGTGGGTGACGGGCTGCTGATCGAAGTGGCGCAGCGGCTGTCCGACCTGGTGGGCTCTGCCCCCGAGGTGGCGCGCGTGTCCAGCGACGAATTTGCGCTGATGCTGCGCACCGGCAAGGCCGAGTCCGTGGCGCGCGTCGGTGAACTGCTTGAGGCGCTGAAGAGCCCCTTCAATGTGGAAGCGCTGACGCTGCAGCTGAGTGCTTCCATCGGCATCGCCTGCTACCCCGACCACGGTTCGCGTCCCCGGCTGCTGAGCAACGCCGCTCTGGCCATGCGCGCGGTCAAGCTGGTCGGCGGCGCTGGCCACGCCTTGTACGACCCGGCGATGGGCGTGATCATGCGCGAACAGAACGAACTGCTGCAGGACCTGAGGCACGCCGTGGCCCGCCATGAACTGCAGCTGGTCTACCAGCCCAAGATCGACGCGCGCACGCTGCAGATCACCGCAGCCGAGGCGCTGCTGCGCTGGCAGCACCCGCAACGCGGCGTGGTCAGCCCGGTGGTGTTTGTGCCGTTGGCCGAAAGGCACGGCCTCATCGCCGAAATCGGCCTGTGGGTCATCGAAGAAGCCTGCCGTCAGGCCGCGCAGTGGCGCGAGGCCGGTTTGCGCATGCGCATCGCCGTCAACATCTCGGGCCACCAGCTGCGCCGCGAAGACCTGGTGGATCAGATCCAAGCATCGCTGCTGCGCCACCGCATCCCGCCGGGGCGCATGACCTGCGAAATCACCGAAACGGTGGCCATGGAAGACACCGCCATCACCCGTCAGGCCTTCGAGCGGCTGCGCCGCGCTGGTCTGCACGTGTCGATCGACGACTTCGGCACCGGTCACTCCAGCCTGGCCGCCCTGCGCCGCCTGCCTGCTGCCGAGCTGAAGATCGACCGCGCCTTCGTGGCCGACCTGGACGAAGGCTGCGCCGGTGTGGACAGCGCACGGTCCATCGTGCGCGCCATCGTGCAGATGGCCCATTCCTTGAACCTGCGAGTGGTGGCCGAGGGTGTCGAAACCGAGGCGCAACGGGATGAGCTGCTGCGCTTGGGCTGCGACGAACTGCAGGGCTTTTTCTTTGCCCGGCCGATGACCGCAGCGGCGCTGGGCCTATGGGCCGAGGGCGAAGACGATGTGGCGGGTTCGGCCTTCAGCCCGTCATTGTTCGATGCCACGGATGCCATGCCGATGGGGTCCGAACTGCACTGATCACACGATTAGGGGGTTGTGCAGCGACTTTTTCCTCTTTCGGAATGATGCTGCTGCACACAAAACCCGTGCGCGTGGATGAGATGATCCAGTTCCCATGATCTTGACCCGTCAACACCATCAATGACCTCTGCCGGTGACTCCTCGCTGCTGCTGTGGGCAATGGCCGCCGTGGTGATGATGCTGGCAACGCACCTGTTCGTGGCCTGGATACGGCGCGCCCAAGGCAATCAAAGCTGGCGCCAGAATGTCGGCCCGGTCCTGCTGGCCGGTGGCGCCTTGGGCTTGGGCATGTCCAGCGCCATGGTGCTGGCCATGTCGGCCGAGGCCCTGTCTTTCCCGTTGGGCTACCGCTGGCTGGCGGTGCCTGTGCTGGCGCTGGCGCCGCCGCTGATGTGTCTGCCCGCCGCATGGTGGCTGGTGAAGCGACAGAACTGGCTGGCGCTCGTGGGCGCAGGTCTGCTGCTGGCCCTGGTGGCGCTGGCGGTGCAGGTGGGCTGGATACTGGCCGCGGGGCTGCGCCCGGGCATCCGTTGGAACTTTGTGCTGCTGGGCGCTGCCGGCGCGCTGCAGTTCCTGGGCTTCGTGGCTGCCTTGTGGCTGGCCTATTCAGACGCCAGCAGCGATGGCGCCCGCAAGACGCTGTGGCGTGTGGGCGCGGCTGCCTTGCTCACGATCACGCTGCTGACGGGCCAAGAGGTGGTGGTCAGCGCCATCGGACTGCTGAGCCAGGTGGGGTCGATCTACCAGCGCGAGGCCAGCTCGACCTGGTTGTGTCTGGTGGCTGGCGCCCTGGTGCCCACCTTGATGGCGGTGATGTCGCTGGACGTCTTCTTGCGCACCAGCGGCGAACGCCGCCGCAGGCGCGGGACCGTCGAGCTGAACATGCCCAAGCGCCGCAAGCGGCGGCGCAAGTACCGCGCGCTGTAACAAGCGGCTAAAGCTGCTCCCAGGGCAGCCCGTCGTGCCGCCAGCCGTTGAGCCGACCCCGCTGGAAGTGTTCATCCAGCTCACCCTCAAATCCATGCAGCACATTCACCACCTGCTGGAATCCGGCCGCTTCCAGCGCGTGGCCGGCGTCGATGGTGCGCTTGCCTGAACGGCACAACAGCACCACCGGCTGATCGGGCTTGCCGCCTTCGCGCTGCACCTGCTGCACAAAAGCGGCTGCGTGGGCCTGCATCTCGGGGTATTCGTACCAGGCGATGTGCACCACGCCGGGCGGGTGACCGACGTAGAGGTATTCGATTTCCATGCGCACGTCTACGAACAGGGCGCCGGGGTGTTCTTGCAGGAACTGCCAGGTCTCGCGGGGAGTGAGATGCTTCATGCGCAGGGGGTTGACGGGCTTCCTACAATCGGATGATGAACGCTCAAACCGAACGAACTGCACCTGAGGCCGGCAGCCCGCAGCGCGCTGCGAAGCAGGCCTACACACGGGGTGCCGCGCTGCCTGCGATTCTGCAACAGCGCATCGCCATCATCGACGGTGCCATGGGCACGATGATTCAGCGCTACAAGCTCAGCGAGGCCGACTTCCGGTCCGCGCGATTTGCCGACCATGGCAAGGACCTGAAGGGCAACAACGACCTGCTGGTGATGACACGGCCCGACGTGATCCGCGAGATTCACGGCCAGTACCTGGCCGCCGGCGCCGACATCATCGAGACCAACACCTTCGGCGCCACCAGCATCGCGCAAGAAGACTACGGCCTGGGCCACATCGCCCGCGAGATGAACGTGGCCGCCGCGCGTGTGGCCCGCAGCGCGGCCGACGAGCACAGCACCCCCGACAAGCCGCGCTTCGTGGCCGGTGCCCTGGGCCCCACGCCGCGCACGGCCAGCATCAGCCCCGATGTCAACGATCCGGGCGCACGCAACGTCAGCTTCGACCAGCTGCGCCAGGCCTACCGCGAACAGGCAGAAGGCCTGCTGGAAGGCGGCTGCGACCTGTTCCTGGTGGAAACCATCTTCGACACGCTCAACGCCAAGGCCGCGATCTTTGCGCTGGACGAGCTGATGGAAGACACCGGCGAGCGCCTGCCCGTCATCATCAGCGGCACCGTCACCGACGCGTCGGGGCGCATCCTCAGCGGCCAGACGGTGGCCGCCTTCTGGCACTCGGTGCGCCACGCGCGTCCCTTGGCCATCGGCTTGAACTGCGCGCTGGGCGCTGCGGTCATGCGCCCCTACATCGAAGAGCTGTCCAAGGTGGCGGCCGACACCTACGTCAGCTGCTACCCGAATGCCGGCCTGCCCAACCCGATGAGCGAGACCGGCTTCGACGAAACGCCCGACGTCACCGGCGGACTGATGGAAGAGTTCGCCCGCTCGGGCTTCCTGAACATCGCCGGTGGTTGCTGTGGCACCACACCCGATCACATCGCCGAGATAGTCAGGCGCTTGGGCACCTACCGCCCACGCAGCCGCCACGACCCGCTGTTCAGCACACTCTTGGCGGCATAGGGGCATAGCGGCATAGGGGCATGGCGGCGAAGAGACCAAGCCGAGTGCGTGGATCGGGCTCCGCCGGTCCACTGCACAGCACCCCCCTCGGGGGGCGGGCCCGCACCGAGCCAGCGCCTGCGCGCTGGCGAGTGGCTGGCGAGCGCTGGGCCGCATGCAGGCGGATCAGCAGCGACCGGAGGGAGCGTGGGGCCTAGATCTCGATCTTCGTTCCGAGCTCGACGATTCGGTTCGTCGGCAGGTTCAAGAAGTCGGCTGCCCCGGCAGCGTTGCGGTGCATGCTGGCAAACAGCTTCTCGCGCCACATCGCCATGCCGCCGCCGAAAGTGGGAATGACGGTGTCGCGGCTCAGGAAGTAACTGGTCTCCATGTCGTCGAGCTGCACACCGCGGCCCTGCAGCAGCTTCAGCGCTTCGGGCACGTCGGGGTCGTTCTTGAAGCCGAAGTGCAGCGTCACCTGCCAGCAGTCGTGGCCCAGTGGCTGCACCTGGCAGCGGCGGTTGAAGCCGATCCATGGCACCTCGTGGTGCAGCACGGTGACGAACAGGTTCTGCTCGTGCAGCACCTTGTTGTGCTTGAGGTTGTGCAGCAGCGCGAAGGGTGTGGAGCCGGCTTCTGCACTCAGGAACACGGCCGTGCCCGGCACCCGCAGCGGCGGGCTGATGAACACCGATTCCAGGAACGGCTCCAGCTCGACCGATTCATCGCGCAGACGCGCGGTCAGCAGCCGCCGGCCAGACTTCCAGGTCATCATCAACGTGAACATGCCGGCGCCAATGAGCAGCGGGAACCAGCCGCCGTCGAACACTTTCACCACGTTGGCGGCAAAAAACACCACGTCCACGACGAAGAAAAAGCCGGTGGCCGCGATGCACAACGCCAAGGGCAACTTCCACGCATAACGAATGACAAAAAAGGTCATCACGGTGGTGATGGTCATGTCGATGGTCACCGCCACGCCGTAAGCCGACGCCAGCGCGCTGCTGCTGCCAAAGACGACTACCGCAAACACCACAAACACGTAAAGCGACCAATTGACGAAAGGCACGTAGATCTGCCCCGTCTCGCGCACGCTGGTGTGCATGAGCCGCAGACGCGGGATGTAACCCAGTTGCACCGCCTGCTTGGTGACCGAAAACGCGGCCGTGATGAGCGCCTGCGAGGCAATGACGGTGGCCGCCGTGGCCAGCACGATCAGCGGGTACAGGGCCCATTGCGGCGCCATTTCGTAGAACGGGTTCTTCACGTTCTGCGGCTGCAACAGCAGCATCGCGCCCTGACCGAAATAGTTGAGCAGCAAAGCTGGCATCACCACCACCAGCCAGGCCAGGCGTATCGGCTTCTTGCCGAAGTGGCCCAGGTCGGCATACAGCGCCTCGGCGCCGGTCACGCACAAGACCACCGCGCCCAGCGCCACGAAGGCCACGCCGGGCTCCGACCAGATGAAGCGCAGGGCCCAGTGCGGGGACAGCGCTTCCAGCACACGCGGGTTGTCGGCGATGTGCGTCAGCCCCAGAACGGCCAGCACCACAAACCAGGTCAAGGTGACAGGCCCGAACCAGCGGCCGACAGCAGCCGTACCGAAGCGTTGCGCGGCAAAAAGCGCCGTCAGCACCACCAGCGTCACCGGCACCACGTAGCGGTGCAGGCCGGGTGCGGCCACTTCCAGACCTTCGACCGCAGACAGCACGCTGATGGCCGGTGTGATGACACCGTCGCCAAAAAAAATGGCGGTGCCGAAGATGCCCAGCACCAAGAGTCGCGCGCGCAACGCGGGCCGGTCCTTCACCGCTTGCGAGGCCAGCGCCAGCATGGCGATGAGGCCACCTTCGCCGTTGTTGTCGGCGCGCAGGATCAGTGTCACGTACTTCAGCGACACCACCACCGTCAGTGTCCAGAACACCAGCGACAGGATGCCCATGATGTTGGCCGGCGTCAGCGGCACGCGGCCATGGCCGAAGACTTCTTTCAGCGCATACAGCGGGCTGGTGCCGATGTCGCCATAGACCACACCCACCGCGGCCAGCGTCAGCGCAGCCAGGGCTCCGGTCTTGGGGCGGGTGCGATCGGCGCTCATGAGGAGTCGGCGATTGTGCGCCTGGACAACGGCCGATGTTGCGGTGCAGCATCAACGCCACAGCGACGCACAGCGACGCACAGCGACGCACAGCGACGCACAGCGTCGTAACAGCGTCTTAACAACGGCAGATCAGGGAGCAACCCCAGCCCCTGTCCACCCGCGGAGCGCAACAGCGCGCCCGGATGCGGCTTCAGTCGTAGTTTTCCGCGTCCGGGTCCGTGGCTTCCAGCTCGTAGGCCGCGGCCAGCATCGCCAGCCGCCCGATCACGCCGTACATGTAAAAGCGGTTGGGCACGCTGGCGCCGGGTTTGGCACCCAGGCGTGGCAACTGGCTGCTTTCGGCAAAGGCCAGCGGCACGAAGCTGGAACCCGGGCCGCCCAGGTTTTCGTCGGTGCCACGGTCGGCGTGCACGCGGTAGAAGCCACCCACCACGTAGCGGTCGACCATGCACACCACGGGTTCGGCCACGGCGCGGTGGATGCGCTCGTAGCTGGGCACACCTTCCTGGATCAACACGTCGGTGATGGCTTGCCCGTCCTTGGCCAGGCCCATGCGGTCGCACAGCTGCCGCGGGTTGTCCAGTTCCTTGGCGTCGCGCACGGTCAGGATGCCCTGGCCGCGGTTGCCGTGGTCGGCCTTGACCACCACAAAAGGCCTTTCGTTGATGCCGTATTCCTTGTACTTGCGCCGCACCTTGGCCAGCGTGGCGTCGACATTGCTGCGCACACATTCCAGGCCGTCGGCGCTGTCGCAGTCGACTTCTCCACAGGGGCTGCCCAGCGGATTGATCAGCCACGGGTCCATGCCCAGCAGCTTGGCAAACTTCTTGGCCACCTCTTCATAACTCTGGAAGTGACGGCTCTTGCGGCGCACCGTCCAGCCGGCATGCAGGGGCGGCAGCAGGTACTGTTCGTGCAGGTTGTGCAGCGCGCGCGGGATACCCTGCGCCAGGTCGTTGTTGAGCAAGATGGTGCAGGGGTCGAAGTCCTTCAGCCCCAGCCGGCCGCGTGTGCGCAGCAGCGGCTCGATCATGATTTCGCCACCATCGGGCAGCGGCAGCATCTTGGGCTCGATCAAAGATTCATCAGCCGAACCCAGGCGCACGTTCAGGCCAGCCTGGGTGAAGATCTGCACCAGCCTTTGCACGCTGGTCATGTAAAACGGATCGGCCGTGTCGTCGTCCGGGATGAGCAGCAGGTTGCGCGCTTCGGGGCAGATTTTCTCGATCGCGGCCATGGCCGCCTGCACCGCCAGCGGCAGCATTTCGGTGGTCAGGTGGTTGAAGCTGCCCGGGAACAGATCGGTGGCCACGGGCGCCAGCTTGAAGCCCGCGTTGCGCAGGTCCACCGAGCTGTAAAACGGCGGCGTGTGCTCCATCCACTCCAGGCGGAACCAGCGTTCGATGGCCGGCATGGATTCCAGCACACGCTGTTCCAGCTCGTTGATGGGCCCGGTGAGGGCGGTGGTGAGGTGCGGAACCATGGCAGCGGGCGGAACGACGGGTGGAGGACCATTCTGGCAGATGGGGTCTGCCGGGTGAACCACAAGCCGGCTGTGCGCCGAAGAAGTCCGGCAAGGGTTGCTTGAGGCTGTCCAGCGCTCAGCAGCAGCAAAACCCCAGCGATCCATTCAGCGATCCATTCGCGCATCAGACAACAAGATCTCAGCGCACCAACAAAAAAGAGGGGCCACCCGCAGGTGTCCCCTCTCCGGCAAGATGAGCTGCAGGCCGCAGGCCTGGCAGTTCGATCGCGCCGCTGTACCGGTACGCGGCTGCATCCCCAGGGCGCAAGCCCAGGGGATGACAGGCGGTTCACTTGTTGTACGCGGTCTCGCCGTGAGACGTGATGTCCAGACCTTCGCGTTCTTCGTCTTCCGGCACGCGCAGGCCCACCGTCAGGTCCACGATCTTGAAGGCGATGAAAGCGACGACACCCGACCACACGATGGTCAACATCACCGCCTTGGCCTGAATCCAGACCTGCGTGAAGATGTCGTTGGAGCCCACCGTGGCCGTGACCCAGTCCGTCACCAGGCCCGGGCCGCCCAGCGCCTGGGTGTTGAACACACCGGTCAGCAGCGCACCCACGATGCCACCGACGCCGTGCACGCCAAACACGTCCAGCGAATCGTCAGCGCCCATCATCTTCTTCAGACCGGCCACCCCCCACAGGCAGGCGAAGCCCGCCACCGCGCCAATCACCAGACCACCGACGATGCCCACGTTGCCGGCAGCCGGCGTGATGGCCACCAGGCCCGCGACGGCCCCTGATGCGGCACCCAGCATCGAAGCCTTGCCCTTGAGCAGCATCTCACCGGCGCACCAGGCCAGGACTGCCATCGAGGTGGCCGTCAGCGTGTTCAGGAAGGCCAGCGCCGCACTGTTGCCCGCTTCCAGGGCCGAACCGGCGTTGAAGCCGAACCAACCCACCCACAGCAGCGAAGCACCGACCATGGTCAGCGGCAGGCTGTGCGGCGCCATGGCTTCCTTGCCGTAGCCCACGCGCTTGCCCATCATGTAGGCACCCACCAGGCCCGCCACGGCGGCGTTGATGTGCACCACGGTGCCGCCAGCGAAGTCCAGCGCGCCCCATTGCCAGATCAGCCCGGCCTTGCCGTTCATCTCATCGACCACTTCCTTGGCGGTGTAGGCGTCGGGGCCCATCCAGAACCAGACCATGTGTGCGATGGGCGTGTAGCTGAAGGTGAACCACAGCACCATGAACAGCAGCACGCCACTGAACTTGGCGCGCTCGGCAAAGGCGCCGACGATCAGGCAGCAGGTAAGGGCCGCGAAGGTGGCCTGGAAGACCACGAACACGATCTCGGGGATGACCACACCCTTGCTGAAGGTGGCCCCCATCGCGAAGGTGCCGGTGGCAGGGTCGAACACACCCTTCAGGAACAGCCGGTCCAGACCGCCGATGAACGCGTTGCCTTCGGTGAATGCCAGGCTGTAGCCGTAGACGACCCACAGCACGACGATCATCGAAAACACCACGAACACCTGCATCAGCACCGACAGGATGTTCTTGCTGCGCACCAGGCCGCCGTAGAACAGGGCCAGCCCGGGGATGGCCATCATGATCACGAGCAGGGTGGACATGAGCATCCAGCTCACGTCGCCCTTGTTGGGAGACGGTGCCGGGGCAGCTTCAGCGGCGGGGGCTGACGCTGCCTCTGCCGCCATGGGCGCTGCAGCGGATGCAGCCTCGGCAGCCGGTGCAGAGGCTTCGGCGGCGGGTGCCGAGGCAGCGGTCTGGGCGCTGGCCACGCCACTGGTCCCAAGCGCGGCCAGGCCGACGACGAGGGTCGTCGCAAGGATGGTGAGTAGTTTTTTCATGGTGTTGTCCGTAGGGGCGGCGCGCTTTACAGCGCGTCCTTGCCGGTCTCGCCGGTGCGGATGCGCACGACCTGTTCGAGCGTGGTGACGAAGATCTTGCCGTCACCGATCTTGCCGGTGCGCGCCGAGGCCTCGATGGCCTCGATGACACGGTCGACGATGCTGTCGTCCACGGCGGCTTCGATCTTCACCTTGGGCAAAAAGTCGACCACGTACTCCGCACCGCGGTACAGCTCGGTGTGGCCCTTCTGGCGGCCAAAGCCCTTGACTTCGGTCACCGTGATGCCTTGAACGCCAATGCCGCTCAACGCTTCACGTACTTCATCAAGCTTGAAGGGCTTGACGATGGCTGTCACCATCTTCATGGTCCGGTCTCCTAAGGGGGTCAGAAGTTGTACTTGACGCCGAGCACAACGCCGGCCTTGCCAAGTTCCTTGCCGTTGATCGGCGACGAATAGAAGCTCTTGTCGGCGTCGGTGCCGACGACGGCCACGGACACGACCAGGCCGCTGAAATCTTTGGACAGCGTGATCGCGTAGTCGGTGTAGCTGGCGGCGTCGGCGACCGGGCCCTTGTACTTCTGGTAGCCCACGTGCGGGGTCAAGGAGGCAAAGCCCAGGTCAAAGGTGGCCGACAGGTCGAGGTAGTACGAGTTCTTGCTGTCCGGCGCGCCGAAGGTGTTGGTCACCGCGTGCGAGTACTTGCCGGTGACGGGCCCGAAGGTCAGCGCGCCGTAGACCTCGGTCGTGTTGGCACTGGTGGACAGCTTGTTGCTGGGGTACTGGTAGGTCAGGGCGCCGACGTCGTAGCTCAGGCCCGCCACCTCGCCTTTGTAACCACCGTAGAGGTCGACTTCCACGCTGGCGTCGCCGCCCGCGTCCTTGATCCACTTGATGGACGAGGCCCAGACACCGATGTACAGACCGCCAGCGGCAAAGTCCACGCCGCCTTGGACGGCGGGCTTCAGGCGCGTCTGCGAGATGCCGCGGTAGCGGTAGTCGCTGAAGGCGCCGACGTTGAAAGCCAGCTGGGCGTAGGCCGCTGTGGGCAAGGTGGCCAAGGCGACGATGCTGGCCAAGCCGAGGGAAGTGATCTTCATGCAGGAGCTCCGGTGACGAGGAATCGGTGTTTGGGGCTTGGTTTGCAGGTTCTGTGCCAAAGCGGCGCCATGCCTGCCACGGGGTGCGGCACGTGGATATCCCACCTTTCGGTGCGTGATTGCGGCAGCGCAGCAAGAAATATGCACCCAAACGGGGCGACTCATTGGGGTGCACACACATGGTGCGGTGCGCGCTCGGACCGAGCTGCCGACAATGAATGCAGGAGGAAACCGCAACATGTCGCTGTCGGTGGTCATGAGTCGCTCGCTGATCGGGCTGGATGCACCGCCGGTGCACGTTGAGGTGCAATTGGCCAACGGCCTGCCCAGCTTCACGCTGGTGGGCCTGGCCGACACCGAGGTCAAGGAATCGAGGGAAAGGGTGCGCGCTGCGCTGCAGCAAAGTGGCTTTGCCTTTCCGCACAACAAACGCATCACGGTCAACCTGGCGCCGGCCGATCTGCCCAAGGAAAGTGGCCGCTTCGACCTGCCCATTGCGCTGGGCATCCTGGCCGCAGCCGGACAGCTGGACGCGGCGCGGCTGGCATCCTGCGAATTTGCCGGTGAGCTGTCACTGGCAGGCGAGCTGCGGCCGGTGCGCGGCGCGCTGGCCCTGGCCTTGGCATTGCGACAAAGCGGCTCCGGCCGCACGCTGGTGCTGCCACTGACGAGCGCACGCGCTGCCGCCCAGGTCGGCGGGCTGGACGTGCGCGAGGCCTCAACCCTGGCCGAAGTGGTGGCCTCGCTGCTGCCCGGCGACGCCACCCAGCCTTTGCCCGCGGCCCGGGCTTTGCCCCGCCAGCCGGCCCTGGCGGGCCCCGACCTGCGCGATGTGAAAGGCCAGGCCGCTGCCAAGCGGGCGCTGGAAATTGCCGCAGCCGGTGGTCACAGCCTGCTACTCGTGGGCCCGCCTGGCACCGGCAAGTCCATGCTGGCGCAGCGGCTGCCGGGTCTGCTGCCGCCGCTGGACGAAGACGAGGCCCTGGCCAGCGCTGCGCTGCGCGGCCTGGGCCACACGGGAGACGACACGGTGCCACTGGGCCAGCGCCCGGCGCGGGCGCCGCACCACACGGCCAGCGCGGTGGCGCTGGTGGGCGGCGGTTCTCCGCCACGGCCGGGCGAGATCTCGCTGGCCCACGGCGGTGTGCTGTTCCTGGACGAAACCCCCGAGTTCCCGCGTGCCGCACTGGAAGCCCTGCGCGAGCCGCTGGAAACCGGCCGCATCACCATCAGCCGTGCGGCGCGGCAGGCGCAGTTTCCGGCGCGCTTCCAACTCATCGCGGCCATGAATCCCTGTCCTTGTGGCTGGCTGGGCGCGCCGCCCGCGCTGGGCCGCGCCTGCCGGTGCACGCCCGAGGCCATCCAGCGTTACCAGGGCCGCTTGTCGGGCCCATTGCTGGACCGCATCGACCTGCAGGTGGAGGTGCTGGCCACGCCGGCCAGCGCGTTGATGGCCCTGCCGGACGGCGAGAGCAGCGTGCAGGTCGCCCAGCGCGTGGCCGCTGCGCGCCAGCGGCAACAACTTCGCCAGGGCCAGCCCAACGCGCAGCTGGAAGCCGGTCGCATCGACAGCCACTGCGTGCTGGACGATGCCGCCGCGCGCTTCCTGCGAAGCGCCGCCGAGCGGCTGGCCTGGTCGGGCCGGCGGCTGCACCGCTGCCTGAAGGTGTCGCGCACGATTGCTGATCTGGCGGGCAGTGAAACCGTCGGCACGGTGCACGTGGCCGAGGCCTTGCAGTTGCAGCGGGTGCTGGCCGGTTGAGAGGTGGTCGAGGCGCGCTCGCTCGCGCTCAGATCGCCAGCGGGTCCACGTCCACCGCCCAGCGGATCACGCCCTTGTGCTGCGACCGCAGGCCGTGCAGGGCCGGCAGCCACGCGGACAGCATGCGCTGCAGCACGGTGCGCGAGGGCGACTCCACCAGCATCTGCATGCGTTCGATATCGGCCACCTTGGCCACGAAGGGTGGCACCGGGCGGTACACGGTGACACCTTCGTAAGTCTTGGCCAGCGCCGAAGCGTCTTCCAAAAAGCCGGTGGCTGCTGCTGCAGTGCGTGCGTCGGCCCGCACCAGGGCCAAGGCGGCAAAGGGCGGCAAGCCGCCGGCTCGACGTTCTGCCAGCTGTGCGGTCGCAAAGGCTTCGTAGTCGTGGGCGCGCAAAGCGGCATAGATGGGGTGGCGCACGTTCCAGGTCTGCACCCACATCTCGCTGCGCTCGGCCTGCGCGGCATCGCGCCCGGCGCGGCCGGCGGCCTGCATCAGCAGTGCAAAAAGGCGTTCGGGCGCACGGAAGTCGCTGCTGAACAGAGCGGTGTCCGGGTTGACGGCCGCCACCAGCGTGACGCGGCGGAAGTCGTGGCCCTTGGCCACCATCTGCGTGCCCACCAGCACGTCCACCTCACCGGCGTGCACGGCGGCCAGTTGCTGTTGCAGCGCGCCCACGCCGCGGGTGCTGTCGGCGTCGATGCGGCCGATGCGGGCCTCGGGCAGCAGCGCCGCCAGTTGTTCCTGCAGTTTTTCGGTGCCGCGGCCGATGGGCGCGATGTCCAGGTTGCCGCAGTCGGGGCAGGCGCGGGGCACCCGTTCGCTGAAACCACAGTGGTGGCAGCGCAGCGTGCGGTCGCTCTTGTGGAAGACACGCCAGGCGCTGCAGTGCGGGCACCCACTTTTCCAGCCGCAGGCGCCGCAATTCAGCACCGGCGCGTAGCCGCGGCGGTTCAGCAGCAGCAGGCTCTGTTCGCCGCGCGCGATGCGCTCCTGCACCGCCGCCAGCAGCGGCGGCGCCAGCACCCGTTCAACGCCTTCGACACGGGGCAGCAGCGTCATGTCCAGCAGCCGCACGCGAGGCATGGCGCCGCCACCGACGCGCTGCGCCAGCGGCACACGCTGGTAGCGGCCTTCCTGCACCCGCTGCCAGGTTTCCAGCGACGGGGTGGCCGAACCCAGCAACACCGGGATTTGCAATTGATGTGCCCGCCAAACCGCCAGGTCGCGCGCCGAATAGCGCGCGCCTTCCTGTTGCTTGAAGGACGGGTCGTGCTCTTCATCGACCACGATCAGGCCCAGACGCGGCAGCGGCGCAAAAATCGCCAGGCGAGTGCCCAGCACCAGGTCGGCCAGGCCCAGGTGAGCCAGCAGCCAGTGGCGCAGGCGCTGGGCCGGTGTCAGTCCGCTGTGCAGGCTGACCATCAATCGGCCCGGAAAGCGCTCGGCAAAGCGCGCTTCGAGCTGCGGCGTGAGGTTGATCTCGGGCACCAGCACCAGCGCCTGCCGGCCACGCTGCAGGGTAACGGCTGCAGCATGCAGGTAGACCTCGGTCTTGCCGCTGCCGGTGACACCGTGCAGCAGCAGCGGGCGGCGGGCCTGGTCGACAGCGGCCACCGCGGCCAGCTGCTCGTCGTTCAGCACCGGTGCGGTCGGTGCTGCTGCGTGGGCATCCGGCCGCGGCGAGGCCAGGGCGCGTGCCACGCGGCGGCCCAGGCGGGTGTTGTCGATCTTGCGCAGTTCGGGTGGCAGCACCGTCAACGCCAATTCGCCCACGCCGCGCTGGTAGTAGGCGGCGGCAAAGTCGATCAAGGCAAGCCAGTCGGGCGGCAGCGGCGGCAAGGCGTCCAGCACCTCGGCCACGGCGCGCAATTGCAACGGTGAGGCCGGGGGTGCGGCCGTGGGTGCGACCGGCCGTGCGGATTCTCCGTTGCCCGGAAGACCGTCCCCGAGGCTGTGTACACGGCCCTCTGCGGGAGCGACCCACACCAGGCCTGGCACCTCGCGCCGGCCCAGCGGCACGCGCAGCAGCGTGCCTGGCACCAGGGGTCGTTCACTGGTGTAGTCCAGCAGGTGGCCCACGCTGGAATGCCGGGGCGTTTCCACCGCCACCGAAAAGATCAAGGGTTGGCTCACGGGTGAAGTCGGATTCAAGACCGCACCCCGACCACCGTCGCTGCAGTGCACAACGCAGATATCACCTCAGATAAGTGCGCCAAGTGCATGATCGAAAAGAACTTTCCGGGTTACCCAGACAATCTGTGGATAACATTGTGTGCAACCTGCGTCCAGACGCGCCAAGTGCTTGATTCTGCGCGCCTGTGGACACTTTGCCCGATTTACAGGCAACCAAAAGAAGTCAATTAAATCAACAACTTGGCACGAACGATGGTGATTTTCGACAGTTTCGTGACAGCTGCGGCGCAGCGCTGCGGCGCAGCACGCGAACTGGGGATAAGTCAAGTGCTGAGCGTTCAATCACGCAAGTTTTTTTGTGGGGCCTGGCAGACCCGGCCAGCCGCTGGGCGGCCAAGGCCCAGGCGGCGTGCAATCGGGCATAGCGTGCACTCACAACTTGCGGTCACAACGTGCGCTCACAACTTGCGCTCACAACTTGCGCTCACAACTTGCGGTCATAAGCCGCCCGGGCAGGGCCAGGCTCGATCAGCCGCGCAGCCGACGCGAGTGGGCGTGCAGGGCCTCGACCAGTGCCGTGACGTGTTCAGGCGGCGTGTATTGGCTGATGCCATGGCCAAGATTGAAGATGTGCCCGTCCCAGCCACCGTCGGGGCGCTGGGGGCGGCCAAACGCATCCAGCACGGCGCGGCCTTCATGCGCCACCACATCCGGCGGCGCAAAAAGCACGTTGGGGTCCAGATTGCCCTGCAGCGCCACACGGCTGCCGACACGGCGGCGGGCGTCGGACAGGTTCACGGTCCAGTCCAGCCCCACCACGTCGGCGCCACAAGCCGCGATGTCGTCCAGCCAGGGCCCACCGCCCTTGGTGAAGACCAGCACCGGCACCTTCTGGCCGTCCTTTTCGCGCTTCAGGCCAGCCACCACCTGACGCGTGTAGTCCAGACTGAAGCGCTGGAAGGCGCCGTCGGCCAGCACGCCGCCCCAGCTGTCGAAAATCATCACGGCCTGCGCGCCAGCATCGATCTGGGCGTTCAGGTACGCGACAACGGCCTGCGCATTGACGGCCAGGATGCGGTGCATCAGGTCGGGCCGGCTGTACATCAGCGTCTTGACCAGGCGGTAGTCGTCGGAACCGCCGCCCTCGACCATGTAGCAGGCCAGGGTCCACGGGCTGCCGGAAAAGCCGATCAGCGGCACCCGTCCGTTCAGCGCCTTGCGGATGCTGGTGACGGCGTCGAACACGTAGCGCAGCTTGTCCAGGTCGGGTGAGCGCAGCGCGGCGACGGCCGCTTCGTCGCGCACCGGGTGCGCAAACTTGGGCCCTTCGCCAGCGCCAAAGCTCAGGCCCAGGCCCATGGCGTCGGGCACGGTCAGGATGTCTGAAAACAGGATGGCCGCGTCCAGCGGGTAGCGGTCCAGCGGCTGCAGCGTCACCTCGGTGGCGTACTGCACGTTGGTGGCCAGGCCCATGAAGCTGTTGCCGGCCTTGACCCGCGTGGCCTTGTACTCCGGCAAATAGCGGCCGGCCTGGCGCATCAGCCAGATCGGCGTGTGGGTGGTGGGCTGGCGCAGACAAGCGCGCAGGAAGGTGTCGTTTTGAAGGGTCGGCCACATCCACCAGATTATGGCGGCCCGCCCAGCTGGCGAAACAGCTCGGCCTCCAGTCCGTCGTCGTGCTGCGCCCAGTGCCAGAGTGTCTCGGGCGAGATGATCCGCGTGCCGGCCGGCAGTGCCGGCAGCAGCCGCGCCAGCTGCACCACGCAACGCGCCAGGACCAGGGCACGCACAGGCTGCTGGCGCTGCGGCACCATCCACGACAGCTGCGACAACCACCAGTGGGCAAAGCGCTGCAGACGCGAGCCCCCAGACGGCCCGCGCGCCGCTTGCGATGCGCGCAGGATGACCAGATGCGTGAAGCCCAGGGCCGCCACGGCCGCTTCGTCCAGGCTGGCCAGGCCGTGCGACAGCGCTTGTGGCAGCAGCGCCGGCGCATGCGGCACCACCACCAGCAGCCGCTGCACGCCGCGCCGGTGCAGCAGGCGCGCCAGGTGCAGCAGATCGGCCGGCTCGGGTTGCACAAAGGCGTCGTCGCGACCGTTGCTGTGGCGCTGGCGCTCGAACACGATCACTGCAGCGGGCATGTGGCCACCAGCAGCGGCTTGCAGGGCCTGCATCTGCAAGGGCTCGAAGCGGCGCACCGTGCTGGCCACGGGCTCGCTGACCAGCGCCTGCACCCGCAAAAATCGCCCGGCCACCAAGGCTTCGGCCAGCACCGCCGAGCCCAAGGTGCCACCGCCGCCCAGCACCAATAACGGCTGCAGCCGCTGCAGCCCCTGCAGCGCGTGTAGCTGAACAGGCGGCAGGTGCTGGGCGCCGCGCAAGGCTTGTTGCAGTGTGTCCATACCCAGGTCTGATCTTGATTTTCGGATTGTCATGCCCCACCTGCGGCACGCCGGCTACGATGCGCCGGCACACGCTTGGAGGAGCCACAAATGACCCTTGTTCGCACATTCACCCGCTGGGCCGGCCGCAGCGCCGCCCTGCTGCTGGCCGTCAGCCTGGCCGGCTGCGGCTACAACGACTTCCAGCGCCTGGACGAGCAGGTCAAAGCCGGCTGGGCCGAGGTGTTGAACCAGTACCAGCGCCGCAGCGACCTCATCCCCAACATCGTGGCCACCGTCAAGGGCGAGGCCAACTTTGAGCAGGAAACGCTGACCAAGGTGATCGAGGCGCGCGCCAGGGCCACCAGCATCCAGGCCACGCCAGAGCTGGTGAACAACCCCGAGGCGTTCCAGAAGTTCCAGGCCGCGCAAGGCGAGCTCAGCGGCGCGCTGAGCCGGCTGCTGGTGACGGTGGAGCAGTACCCCAACCTGAAGGCCAACCAGGGCTTCCAGGACCTGCGTGTGCAGCTGGAAGGCACCGAGAACCGCATCACCGTGGCGCGCAACCGCTACATCAAGACGGTGTCGGACTACAACACGCTGGCACGCAGCTTTCCCAACAACCTGACGGCCATGGTTTTTGGCTACGACGTGAAGCCCAACTTCACGGTTACGAACGAAGCTGCGATCTCGGCGCCGCCGGCCGTCAGTTTCGACAAGCCGGCCGTTGTGCCTGCCACGCCAGCGCCTGCGGCCTCGAAGTAAGCCTTGAATCTGCTGCGCCTGCTGGTCCTGGCCTGGGCGCTGCTGTGGGCGGCGCCGGGGCAGGCGCAGGACGTGCTGCCGGTGCCCGCGCTGAACGCGCGGATCATCGACCAGACCGGCACGTTGAGCGTTGAACAGCGCGACGCGCTGGACGCCAAACTGGCGGCCTTCGAAGCGCAGGCTGGCCCGCAAATCGTGCTGCTGCTGGTGCCCGCAACGGCACCCGAAGATATCGCCAGCTACGCGCAGCGTGTGGCCGACAGCTGGCAGATCGGCCGCCGCGACGTGGGCGACGGCGTGCTGCTGGTGGTGTCGAAAAGCGACCGCCGGGTGCGCATCGAAGTGGCCAAGGCACTGGAAGGTGCCATCCCTGACCTGGCGGCGCGCCAGATCATCGACAGCACCATCCGCCCGGCCTTCCGTGCCGACGACTACGCCGGCGGCCTGAACGCTGCGGTTGACCGGCTGATGCAGCGCATCCGGGGCGAAAACCTGCCTGCGCCGAATGCCCGCACCGGCGCCCAGCAGGGTCTGCAACTGGAAGAGCTGGGCATGTTCTTCTTTGTCGCCGTGCCAATTCTGGGCGCGGTACTCACCGGTGTTTTCGGCCGCAAGTTCGGCTCGCTGCTGACGGCCGGCGCGGCGGGCGGCCTGGGCTGGTGGTTCACGGCCAGCATGTTGATGGCCGCAGGCGCAGGCCTGGGTGCGCTGCTGCTGGTGGGCATCTTCGGCATCGGCTCGGCGGTGCGCCGGGCCGGCTCGCGCAGCGGCGGGCTGCCGCACATCGGCGGCTGGGGTGGCGGCGGGGGTTTTGGCGGCGGTGGTGGGGGTTTTGGTGGTGGCGGCGGTGGCTTTTCATCCGGCGGCGGTGGCGACTTTGGTGGCGGCGGCGCCTCGGGGGACTGGTGATGGGCCTGAACACTCGGCTGGCACGCATCCTCAAGCACCGTTGGACCGACGAAACGGACACCGCACGCGCGCTGAACAGCGACGCACTGGCGAGACTGGAAACCCGTGTGGCGGCCAGCGAAAAACGGCACAGCGGCGAGATACGACTGTGCGTGGAAGCCGGTCTGCCACTGTCCTACCTGTGGCGCGATGCCACCCCGCGTCAGCGCGCCGTCACGGTGTTTGGCAAGTTGCGCGTGTGGGACACCGAGCAGAACAACGGCGTGCTGATCTACCTGCTGCTGGCCGAACATGCCATCGAGGTGGTGGCCGACCGGGGCTTGTCGCGCCACGTACCGCAGGCCACCTGGGACACGCTGCTGGCCGGCATGCGAGAGCGGTTCCGCGCCGGTGAGTTCGAGCAGGGCCTGGCCCAGGCGGTGGATGCCGTAGATGCGCTGTTGCAGCGCCACTTTGCCCTGGCTGAAGGCCAGACCAACCCCAACGAACTGCCGAACCGCGCCGAATTGCGCTGAGAGACCCCAGCAGTCGCGCGTGAAATCGCGCTTCAGCCTTCGGCAGCCACTCGGGTCCTTCCGGACCCTCATGTGCGGCCTCAGTGGCGTTCGATCGTCAGCAGCAGGCGGTTGTGCCCGTCACGCCGCTCGTAGACCATGCCGCTGGACGTGTTGCGGATCATCAACAGGCCCAGGCCACCCACTTGGGCGTCGTCCAGCGTTTCTGGCAGCAGCACGCCGCCTGAATCCAAAGGGTCGAAGGCCTTGGCGTCGTCGACGATCAGCACCTGGACTTCGTCCATGTCGATCTGCAGGTCGATCTCGATCACCGGTGGTTCTTCAGCCGGATCGCGGCCCTCGTAGCCATAGCGGATGATGTTGGTGATGGCTTCTTCCAGCACCAGTTCCACCGCGGTCAGCGCGTGTTCATCGATCGCGTTGTTCTGCAAGAACTGCCGCGCCTGAAGGCGTGCGATTTCCAGGCCGGCCACGTCGGCCGTCATGGGAATCAGCAGCGAGGGCGAGGGAGGTCGCATGCCGGCGTGCCTGTCGGGGTGGGCCGTTGCAACTGTGCGGCCGTTCAGGCCGACAGCAGATGGGCCAGGGCCTGCGCCCGGTCGGGCAGCAGCGGGATGATCTTGTCCAGCGCCACCATGTCCAGCGTGGCGCGCACCGCCGGCCGGGCGCCGAACAGCACCAGGCGCTGACCACGCGCTTTTTGCGAACGGGCCAAGGTGATGATCAGGCGCACACCCATCGAGGCCAGGAAGCTGACGCCGTCCAGGTCCAGCGCCACATCACGGGGCTGCGCTGCCACGGCGCTGGTGACTGTGGCTTCGATGCGATCAACGCCCACCGTGTCCAGGCGCCCTAGCAAGACCACGCACAAGGCGCCGTTGTTCAGGTCTTCGAGCTGGATGTCCATGCAGAGTTTCAGTGCACCTGAAGCGTGAGGATAGAAAAATCATCGTCCAGTGGTCCGGGTCGCGCAAGCGCCCGCACCACCTTGAACAAGTGTTCGGGTTCACCCACACCCGGCGGCAGCGCTTGCCCCAGCAACGGCACAAAATCGTCCAGTGTCCAGGTTTCATCCTGCTGCGTGACGATCTCGAACACACCGTCGCTGAACAGGTAGACACGGTCGTCGGGCTGCAGCTGGGCCACATCGGCATCAAACGGCGTGTCGGGCATGGCACCGATGACCAGGTTGCGGGTCATCAGCGGTTGCGGCGCACCGCCTGCAGCGCCGATCACAAAGGCTGGGTGCTGGCCCGCCGAGGCAAAGCGCAACTGGCGCGCGGGCAGTTCGAGCACGCCGTACCAGATGGTGAAGAACATGCCACCGTGGCGGTCCATGGGGTACATGTCGTTCAGCCGTGCCAGCACCTGGGCCGGGTCGGCAAAGTTGGTGTCGGGCAGGGTCTGCTGGCGCAAGGTGCCCAGCACCGACACACCGTGCATGGCCGCGCCCACACCGTGGCCCGACACGTCCAGCAGATACATCACCAGGCGCTGGCTGTCCAGCCAGTGGTAGCCAAAACCGTCGCCGCCGACACGCGTGCTGGGCTGGAAAAACCAGTCGGTGAGCACCGGGCCGTCACGCAAGGGCAGGGGCAGCAAGGACTGCACGTAGTCGCTGGCGCGCGCCAGGTCGCGGTCCAGTTCCTGGCTCTGCACCAGTTCCTGTTGATCGCGGAACTCGTGCTTGATGAGCTGGCGGCCCACCTGCAGCACGCCGCCGTGGGGCACCAGCTCGTTGGCAAACACGCGCTTGCCGTCGACAAATGTGCCGTTGGTGGAACCGCGGTCGCTGACCACCAGTTCGTCCTGCCGCAAATGCACCTCGCAATGCACGCCTGACACTTCAGAGTCGCGCAGCACCAGTTCGCAGGGCGCGCGGCGGCCGATGCGCACCGGCTGCGTGCCCAGTTGCAGGCGCTGCGGCGTGCCGGTGTCGTCGGTGTAGACGAGGTAGTGCACCCAGCCCACGCGCGAGGGCAGCAAGGGCTGCCGGTTGCGCGTGGTGCGGATCAGGGTGCGCTCGCCGTCGTCGGTGCCGTCGGCGAACTGCGTGGCGCGGTCTTCGGCGGTGCTCAAGGTGATGTTCCGATCAAACGGTCGATCGCGGTGTCCCTGCTCTGGCAGCCCGTGCCGATGGCCCGGCCGGGGCGGCAAGCATGCCACATCGTGGGGGCCAGACCCAAGCCCTGACTCCCCCGCTGTCAGGGATTGGCACAGTTGCTGCAATCCCTACTTTGCGGCTACCGTCGGCCCCCACGCATGCACCTGTGTTGTGCAGTTCTAATCACACAGTCCCATTTCAGGAGAGATCGATGATGAAAAGCAACACCTCGCGTCCGGCTTCACGCCCCGCTTTGCGCTTGACCCTGGCGGCCGTGTGTGCCGTCGGCACGCTGGCTGCGGCTCCCGCCCATGCCGGCAAGGACCTGGACGCAGTGAAAGCACGTGGCACCCTGGTTTGCGGCGTCAACACTGGCCTGGCCGGCTTCTCGGCTGCCGACAGCCAGGGCAAGTGGACCGGTCTGGACGTGGACTACTGCCGCGCGCTAGCGGCTGCCATCCTGAACGACGCCAACAAGGTGCGTTTTTCTCCCTTGACGGCGCAGCAGCGCTTCACCGCGCTGCAGTCCGGCGAAATTGACGTGCTGTCGCGCAACACCACGTGGACGCTGACACGCGACGCTTCCCTGGGCATGCACTTCGTGGGCGTCACCTTCTACGACGGCCAGGGCTTCATGGTGCCCAAGAGCCTGAAGGTCAGCAATGCCAAGGCGCTGAAGGGTGCCACGGTCTGCGTGCAGTCGGGCACGACGACAGAACTCAATCTCACCGACTACTCGCGCGCCAACAACCTGCAGCTCAAGCCGGTGGTGTTCGAGAAGCAGGAAGCCGCCACGGGCGCCTACTTCTCGGGCCGTTGCCAGGTCTTCACGACCGACGCCTCGGGCCTGGCTTCGGTGCGTAGCAAGGAAGCCGCCAAGCCCGATGACCACGTCATCCTGCCCGAGCTGATCTCCAAGGAACCGCTGGGGCCGTCCGTGCGACGCGGCGACGACGAGTTTTTTGCCATCGCCAAGTGGACGCTCAACGCGCTGCTGGAAGCCGAAGAGTTTGGCATCACCGCAGCCAACATCGACACCATGAAAAAGGACAGCAAGAACCCGGGCGTGATGCGCTTGCTGGGTTCGGGCACCGAAGACACGGGCAAGCCGCTGGGCCTGGACAAGGAGTGGGCCTACCGCGCGATCAAGGCCGTGGGCAACTACGGCGAAATCTTCGAGCGCCATGTCGGCCCCAAGACATCCATCGGCCTGCCCCGTGGCACCAACAACCTGTGGACCAACGGCGGCCTGATGTACGCGCCGCCCGTGCGCTGAGCGCTCAAGCCCCACCTGGTATCCAGCACCGCCGCGCCCGCCTGCTGAAATGGGCGGCGCGGCCCTGCCTCTGTCCCGCAATGCGCACCGGAGACGTGCTTGAGCGAACGCGCCCCCAAGAAAAAGCGTGACTGGTCCTGGCGCAGCCGGGCTGCGCGCGGTCTGATGTACCAGGCACTTGCCCTGGTGCTGATTGCCGGTGGTGTCTGGTTCCTGGCCCACAACACCCAGCAGAACATGGAGGTGCGGGGCATCCAGAGCGGATTCGACTTCCTGGACCAGGCCGCAGGTTTTGACATCGGCGAAACCATGGTGCCGTACGACCCCAGCGAGTCCTACGGCAAGGCGCTGTGGGTGGGCGTGCTCAACACCTTGCGGGTCGCCGTCATCGGCATTGTGCTGACCACCTTGCTGGGCGTGCTGGTGGGCGTGGGCCGCTTCTCGCGCAACGCCTTGGTGCGTGGGCTGTGTTACGGCTATGTGGAGTTGTTCCGCAACGTGCCCATCCTGCTGCAACTGCTGATGTGGTACCTGTTTTTTGTCGAGGTGCTGCCGCAACCGCAGGAAGCGTGGAACCTGGCCGACCTGTTCTTCCTGAGCAAGGGCGGGTTTGCCTTTCCATTGCCGGTCTGGGCCGCTGGCCATGGCTGGATGTTGATCGGTGCGCTGGCCGGCATCGGCGTGGGCTGGTGGTGGCGCCGCCGTGCGCAGCGTCAGTTTGAATTGACGGGGCAGGACCAGAGCCGCTGGGCCGTGCCGGTGGCCGCGTTCTTCGTGCTGGCACTTGTGGGCTGGGCCGTGGGTGGCGCACCCACCGCCTGGTCGCTGCCCGAACAGCAAGCCTTCATGGTGGACGGCGGCGCATCGGCCACACCCGAGTTCATGGCCGTGCTGGTGGGCCTGGTGATGTACACCGCGTCTTTCGTCGCCGAAGTGGTGCGCGGCGGCATCCAGTCGGTGAGCCGCGGCCAGACCGAAGCCGCCAACGCCCTGGGTCTGGCGCGCAACCACCAGATGCGCCTGGTGGTGCTGCCGCAGGCGCTGCGCGTGATCATCCCGCCGCTGACCAACCAGTACCTGAACCTGACCAAGAACTCTTCGCTGGCGGTGGCCATCGGCTACCCCGACGTGGTGTCGATCGCCAACACCACGCTCAACCAGACCGGGCGTGCGGTGGAGTGCATCGCCATCATCATGCTGGTGTACCTGACCACCTCATTGGCCACTTCGCTGCTGATGAACTGGTACAACAAACGCGTGGCCATCAAGGAGCGGTGAATGGCTGGCGACATCTTTCAATCGATCCCTCCCCGCCTGGCACCGGTGCAGACCGAAGGTGCGGTGCCCTGGATCAAGCGCAACCTGTTTGCCGACTGGAAGAGTGCACTCGCCACGGTCATCTTCATCGGCCTGGCGCTGTGGGCCCTGCCCAATCTGATGGGCTGGGGCCTGGCCCGTGCGGTCTTCAGTGCCGACGCCGATGCCTGCCAGGCCGCACGCGGCACGGGTGCCTGCTGGGGCGTGGTCACCGAGAAGTGGCGCATCATCATCTTCGGCCGTTACCCGTTCGAAGAGCAGTGGCGCCCCGAGATTGCCGCCGTATTGATGGTGGCTGCCGTGATGGCCAGCTGCGTGCGTGCTTTCTGGAAGCCCTGGCTGGGCCTGATGTGGGTGGTGGTGCTGGCCGCTTTCTTCACGCTCATGGGCGGTGGCATCCTGGGCCTGGAGCCGGTGCGCACCGATCTGTGGGGCGGCTTGCCGCTGACGGTGATGCTGGCCACCCTGTCCATCTTTCTGGCCTTCCCGCTGGCGGTGGCGGTGGCGCTGGGCCGCCGCAGCAGGCTGCCGGCCATCCGCACGGCCTGCATCGTCTACATCGAACTCATCCGCGGCGTGCCGCTGATCAGCGTGCTGTTCATGGCCAGCTTCATGTTTCCCCTGTTCATGCCCCAGGGCATGAGCATCGACGTGCTGGTGCGGGTGCTGGTGGGCATCACGCTTTTTGCGGCCGCCTACATGGCCGAGATCGTGCGCGGCGGGCTGCAGGCCATTCCCAAGGGGCAGCTCGAAGCAGCCGACACGCTGGGCCTGAGCTACTGGCAGACGCAGCGCAAGATCGTGCTGCCGCAGGCGCTGGCCATGGTGGTGCCCAGCATGATGAACAACTTCATCAGCATCTTCAAGGACACCTCGCTGGTGACCATCGTCAGCCTCTATGAACTGACGGGCGCCTTGAGCCTGGCGCTGAACTCGGACGTCGAATGGCGGCCGTTCAAGATCGAGGCCTACCTCTTCATCACCGCCATCTACTTCACCTTCTGTTTTGCCATGTCGCGCTATAGCCTGTGGGTCGAGAAGCAGGTCAGCGTGGCCAAGACCCGCTGATTCGCCGCCGCCCTTCACCGAAGAACCCACCGACCCGTGCCCCCATCATCATGAGCGATCTCATCGTCCGCTTCGAAAAAGTCAACAAGTGGTACGGCAACAGCTTCCACGTGCTGCGTGACATCGAGCTGGACGTCAAGCGCGGCGAGCGCATCGTGGTCTGCGGGCCTTCGGGGTCGGGCAAGAGCACGCTGATCCGCTGTGTGAACGCGCTGGAGGAATACCAGGAAGGCCGCATCACGGTGGATGGCACCGTGCTCACCGACGACATCAAGGCCATCGAGGCGGTGCGCAAACAAGTGGGCATGGTGTTTCAGCAGTTCAACTTGTTCCCGCACCTCACGGTACTGGAAAACCTGACGCTGGCGCCGATGTGGGTGGGCCACCTGCCCAAGAAAGAAGCCGAAGAGCGGGCCATGCAGCAATTGGAACGGGTGCGCATCGCCGAGCAGGCGCAGAAGTACCCCCTGCAGCTGTCGGGCGGGCAGCAGCAGCGTGTGGCCATCGCGCGCGCGCTGTGCCTGACGCCCAAGATCATGCTCTTCGACGAGCCCACCTCGGCGCTGGACCCCGAGATGATCAAGGAGGTGCTGGACGTGATGAGCGAACTCGCCGGCCAGGGCATGACCATGGTGTGCGTCACCCATGAGATGGGTTTTGCCAAGGCCGTGGCCGACCGCGTGATCTTCATGGACCAGGGCCAGATCGTCGAAGAGAACACGCCGCACGAGTTTTTCAACAACCCCAAGAGCGACCGCACCAAGGACTTCCTGTCCAAGATCCTGGGGCACTGATCAGGCTGTCTTTCGCGGGCGCCGCAGCGCATGCCGCAGGTGCAGATCTTCATCAGCTACCGGCGCGACGACAGCGCCGGTTATGCGCGTGCACTGGCCACCGACCTGGCGCGCCATTGGGGCGCGGACCGGGTGTTCATCGATGTCGACGACATCGGCGCCGGCCAGCCCTTTGCCGAGGTCATCCGCCGTGCGGTGGGTGCGTCGGAAGTGCTGCTGGTGCTGATCGGCCCCCGCTGGCAAGGCCTGCGCGACGGCCAGCCGCCACGCCTGCACGACAGCCAGGACTTCGTGCAACTCGAAGTGGCGGCTGCCCTGGAACACGGCATGCAGGTGATTCCGGTGTTGCTGGACGGCGCGCAGATGCCGGACGCAACGAGTCTGCCTGCGAACCTGCAAGCCCTGGCCGGCCGCCACGCGCTGGAACTGCGCCACAGCCACTACGCGGCCGATCTGGACCGGCTGCTGGCCGCGCTGCGCCAGACCCTGGGCGAAGCGGCGCCCGCTGCAGCGCTGCCGCGTCCGGAACGCCGCGCCCGTCTGCTGCTGCTGCTGCTGGGCCTGGCCGCAGCGGGTCTGCTGGCCGCAGGCTGGCTGCTCACGCGGCCCGCCGCACCGGTGCGGCCCGACGTGAATGGCCGCTGGCAGGCGGAGGTGGAATACGACTGGCCCAATTCGCGTTTCACCGAGCAGTTCCAGTTTCGCGGCGAAGGCGTTGAACTGCTGGGCACAGCCTCTTTCCTGCGCGCGCGCCGTGAAGTGCTCGAAGGCCGCGTCGAAGGCGAAGGGCTGACCTTCATCACGCGCAGCACCGAAATCAGCAGCAGCGGCGCCAGCGAAACGCAGCGGGAAAAAACCCAGCGCTACCGCGCCCGTCTGATCGGGGGCGAACTGCATGTCGATCTGCAGATCGAGGGTGGCAGCCCGCCGCATGCGCCGGTGAGCTTCAAGGCACGCCGCTTGCCGCCTTGACGATTCAGACTGGAGCCGTGGCTCGTTCGACGTTGCCGCAGCGAGCCACTGCGACAACAGCCGGCTTTCGGCGGCGGTACACGCCTCATCGAACGGTTCGTGGCCTGCGAATGGTTGGACGAGGCCACGCGTGAAGGTCCGGAGCGACCTGAACGGCAGACTCAGATCGGCTTCAGGCCGGCCTTGAACCGTTCCTTCAGCGGCTCGTGCCCCAGCGGCGGAAAGTCGATGGGAACCTCGGGCACCGCGTGCTCGGGGATGGTGTCGAGCAGGTGGCGGATCATCGTCAACCGGCCCTTGCGCTGGTCGTTGAAGTCCACCAGAGTCCACGGTGCGTGTGCACTGTGCGTGGCTTGCAGCATGGCCTGGCGCGCGGCGGTGTAGTCGCCATACTTCTCGCGCGCCTTCAGGTCGATGGGGCTCAGCTTCCAGCGCTTGAGCGGGTCGATCAGGCGTTCGGCAAAGCGTTCTTCCTGCTTGTCCTGGTCCACCGTGAGCCAGTACTTGAAGAGCAGGATGCCGTCGTCGATCAACAACTTTTCAAACACCGGTGCCTGCTTCAGAAAGGCCTGGGTCTCGGCTTCTGTGCAATAGCCCATGACACGTTCGACACCGGCGCGGTTGTACCAGCTGCGGTCGAAGAGCACGATCTCGCCCGCTGCCGGCAGGTGCTGCACGTAGCGCTGAAAGTACCACTGCGTGCGTTCACGGTCGGAGGGCTTTGGCAGGGCCACGACGCGGCATTGGCGTGGGTTGAGGGTGTCCGCCATGGCCGAAATCACGCCGCCCTTGCCGGCCGTGTCGCGTCCCTCGATCACCACCACCAGGCGCTTGCCCGTGTGCTGCAGCCAGCGCGCCACATCGTTCAGCTCCAACTCCAGCGGCGCCATTTTTTCCGAATATTCGCCCTTGCCCAACCGTTCCGGTTTGACTGACTTCTCGCGCTTGTTCATGCACACCTCCAGCTGCGGTTATAGCCGCTGGGGCGCCCCAGCAAGAAAAAACCCGCCTGGCCTTCCGGGGCCGGGCGGGTCTTGCGCCGAAGCGGGCGATTGACTTACTTGCGACGCAGCTTCTGGATCGCCGCCAGCTGCGCGGCCATGGTCGCAAATTCGCTCGTCGCGGCGGCCAGGTCGATCTCGCTCTTGGCGTTTTTCATCGCCTCTTCGGCCAGCTTCTTGGCTTCGTTTGCCTTGGCTTCGTCCAGGTCGTGGCCGCGGATGGCGGTGTCGGCCAGCACGGTAACCGTGCCCGGCTGCACTTCAAGGATGCCGCCGGCGACGAAGACAAACTCTTCTTCGCCGTTGTCGGCCCGCTCGATGCGCACCGCACCGGCCTTGATGCGCGTGATCAGCGGCGTGTGGCGCGGCAGGATGCCGAGCTCGCCGTTTTCACCTGGCAGCGCAACGAACCTGGCCTCGCCGCTGAAGATGCTTTCTTCAGCAGAGACGACGTCGACATGAATGGTTGCCATCTTGGATGTCCTCAGTCTTGAAGAAGGTTCAGGAAGCAAGCAGACGGGTGTCTGGCTAGGCGCGCACCGCAGCCGTACATCCGTACGGCGAGGAGCGCAACGCCGCCAGGCGCCCGTGTGCGCCGCTTACTGCATCTTCTTCGCTTTTTCGAAGGCCTCGTCGATGGTTCCGACCATGTAGAAGGCCTGCTCGGGCAGGTGATCGCATTCGCCGGCCACGATCATCTTGAAGCCGCGGATGGTTTCCTTCAGCGACACGTACTTGCCCGGGCTGCCGGTGAACACTTCGGCGACGTGGAAGGGCTGGCTCAGGAAACGCTGGATCTTGCGTGCGCGGGCCACTGCCAGCTTGTCTTCGGGGCTGAGTTCGTCCATGCCCAGGATGGCGATGATGTCGCGCAGTTCCTTGTAGCGCTGCAGCGTCTGCTGCACGGCACGCGTGGTGCTGTAGTGCTCTTCGCCCACCACGTTGGGGTCGACCTGGCGGCTGTTGCTGTCCAGCGGGTCCACGGCCGGGTAGATGCCCAGCGAGGCGATGTCACGCGACAGCACGACGGTCGCATCCAAGTGGGCGAAGGTGGTGGCGGGCGACGGGTCGGTCAAGTCGTCCGCCGGCACGTAGACGGCCTGGATCGAAGTGATCGAACCCACTTTGGTGGACGTGATGCGCTCTTGCAGGCGGCCCATTTCTTCGGCCAGCGTCGGCTGGTAGCCCACGGCGGAAGGCATGCGGCCCAGCAGAGCGGACACTTCGGTGCCGGCCAGCGTGTAGCGGTAGATGTTGTCGACGAAGAACAGCACGTCACGGCCTTCGTCGCGGAAGGACTCTGCAATCGTCAGGCCGGTCAGCGCCACGCGCAGGCGGTTGCCCGGGGGCTCGTTCATCTGGCCGTAGACCATGGCCACTTTCGACTCGGCCAGGTTCTCCAGGTTCACGACGCCCGAGTCGGCCATCTCGTGATAGAAGTCGTTGCCCTCGCGGGTGCGCTCGCCCACGCCCGCAAACACCGACAAGCCGCTGTGCGCCTTGGCGATGTTGTTGATGAGCTCCATCATGTTCACGGTCTTGCCCACGCCAGCGCCACCGAACAGGCCCACCTTGCCACCCTTGGCAAACGGGCAGATCAGGTCGATGACCTTGATGCCGGTTTCCAGCAGTTCTTGCGATGGGCTCAGTTCGTCGTAGGCCGGGGCCTTGCGGTGGATGGGCGCGGTCAGCGTCTGGTCCACCGGGCCCCGTTCATCGATCGGGTTGCCCAGCACGTCCATGATGCGGCCCAGCGTGGCCGTGCCCACCGGCACCGTGATGTTGGCGCCGGTGTTGCTGACCATCAGGCCGCGGCGCAGGCCGTCGGATGAACCCATCGCGATGGTGCGCACGATACCGTCGCCCAGCTGCTGCTGCACTTCAAGCGTCAGCGCAGTGCCTTCGAGCTTGAGCGCGTCATAGATGCGGGGCATCGCGTTGCGCGGGAACTCAACGTCCACCACGGCGCCGATGCACTGGACGATCTTGCCTTGGGCTTGTGTGTTCGACATGTTCGAAATCCTCTGGTCAATATTCAAAAGCTTTGCTTCGAGGGAGCCTCGGTGTCAGACCAAGGCCTTGCGCGAAACCGGCTTCGCCGGGCCGCTGCAAGAGCCCCCTCGGGGGGGCAGCGAACGACAGTGAGCGTGGGGGTCATCCACTGATCGCGGCGGCGCCGCTGACGATCTCGGACAGTTCCTTCGTGATCGAGGCCTGCCGGTTCTTGTTGTAGATGAGCTTGAGTTCACCGATCAGCGTGCCGGCGTTGTCGGTGGCCGACTTCATGGCCACCATGCGTGCGCTTTGCTCGCTGGCCATGTTCTCGGCCACGCCCTGGTACACCAGCGCTTCGATGTAGCGCGTGAGCAGGTCGTCGATGACGGTGGCTGCGTCGGGCTCGTAGATGTAGTCCCAGCCGTACTGGCTTTTTTCGGCGGCCGTCTGTTCCAGGCGCGTGGCCGACAGCGGCAACAGCGGCTCGATCAGCGGCTCCTGCTTCATCGTGTTGATGAACCGGGTGTAGCAGAGGTAGACCGCATCGAGCTGGCCTGCGGTGAAGGCATCGAGCATCACCTTCACGGGGCCGATCAGCTTGTCCAGCTGCGGCGCGTCGCCCAGCTGCACGGCGTGGCTGATGACGGTGGCGCCGATGCGGTTCAGGAAGCCGAAGCCCTTGTTGCCGATGGCCACCGTGTGGATGGTGGCACCGGTGGATTGCACTTCCTTCATCTTGCTGGTCAGCGCACGCAAGACGTTGGTGTTGAGGCCGCCGCACAGACCCTTGTCGGTGGTGACGACGATGAAACCCACCGCCTTGGGCGTGCTGCCGAGCTTGACCACGTCGCGCATGTACGGGCTCTTGTACTCGGGGTTGGCTTGCGAGAGGTGCGCCGTGATGTTGCGGATCTTGTCGGCGTAGGGCCGCGCTGCGCGCATGCGCTCCTGCGCCTTGCGCATCTTCGAAGCGGCGACCATTTCCATGGCCTTGGTGATCTTCTTGGTGTTTTCCACCGACTTGATCTTGCCGCGAATTTCTTTACCGACTGCCATTTCTAGCCCCCAAGCTCACTGCGCTCGCCACCCCCCGAGAGGGCCGTGTCCCGGACCGGGAGACCCGGATCGGGAACGCAATCCTGCGCGTTCACATCCATCAGGCGAAAGACTTCTTGAACGCGGCGATGGCCCCGGCGAGCTCTTCTTCAGCGCCCTTGTCCATGGCCTTGTCGTTTTCCAGCTTGGCCAGCAGCGCCGCGTGGCTGCTCTTCAGGTGCTGGTGCAGGCCATGTTCAAACGGCAAGACCCTCTTGACTTCGATGTCGTCCAGGAAGCCCTTGTTCACCGCAAACAGCGTCGCGGCCATCAGGCTGATGGGCAGCGGGCTGTACTGGGCCTGTTTCAGCAGTTCGGTCACGCGGGCGCCGCGGTCCAGCTGCTTGCGTGTGGCCGCGTCCAGGTCAGAAGCAAACTGCGCAAAGGCAGCCAGTTCACGGTACTGCGCCAGGTCGGTGCGGATGCCGCCCGACAGGTTCTTGATCAGCTTGGTCTGCGCCGACGAGCCCACGCGCGACACGGAAATGCCGGCGTTGATGGCGGGCCGGATGCCGGCGTTGAAGAGGCTGGTTTCCAGGAAGATCTGGCCGTCGGTGATGGAGATGACATTGGTCGGCACGAAGGCCGACACGTCACCGGCCTGCGTTTCGATGATCGGCAGCGCCGTCAGCGACCCGGTCCGGCCCTTGACTTCGCCCTTGGTAAAGGCTTCGACGTAGTCGACGTTCACACGCGCCGCACGCTCCAGCAGGCGGCTGTGCAGATAGAACACGTCGCCGGGGTAGGCTTCACGGCCCGGCGGGCGGCGCAGCAGCAGCGACACCTGGCGGTAGGCCACGGCCTGCTTGGACAGGTCGTCATAGATGATCAGCGCGTCTTGGCCGCGGTCGCGGAAGTACTCGCCCATGGTGCAGCCGGAGTAGGCCGACACGTACTGCATGGCGGCCGATTCAGAAGCCGAGGCGGCCACGACGATGGTGTAGTCCATCGCGCCGGCCTGCTCCAGCGAGCGCACCACGTTCTTGATCGACGACGCCTTCTGGCCGATGGCGACGTAGACGCAGGTCATGTTCTGACCCTTCTGGTTGATGATCGTGTCGATCGCCACCGCGGTCTTGCCGGTCTGGCGGTCGCCGATGATCAGCTCGCGCTGGCCACGGCCCACGGGCACCATGGAGTCGATGGACTTCAGGCCGGTCTGCACCGGCTGGTCCACGCTCTTGCGCGCGATCACGCCAGGGGCAACCTTTTCGATCACGTCCGTCATCTTGGCGTTGACGGGGCCCTTGCCGTCGATGGGCTGGCCCAGCGCGTTGACGACACGGCCAATCAGTTCCGGGCCCACGGGCACTTCCAGGATGCGGCCCGTGCACTTCACGGTGTCGCCTTCGGAAATGTGCTCGTACTCGCCCAGGATCACGGCGCCCACCGAGTCGCGCTCGAGGTTCAGCGCCAGGCCGAAAGTGGGCTGGCCGCTCGGGGTGGCGGGGAACTCGAGCATTTCGCCGGCCATCGCGTCGGACAGGCCGTGCACACGCACGATGCCGTCGGTGACGGATACGACCGTGCCCTGGTTCTTGATGTCAGCCGACGCGGCAAGGCCCTCGATGCGGCTCTTGATCAGCTCGGAAATTTCTGCGGGATTCAGGTTCATGATGATTTCCTTGGTGTCACGCGGCGACTCAGGCGGTCAGCGCAACTTTCATCTGTTCAAGACGGGCCTTGACGGAGGTGTCGAGCACTTCGTCACCAACCACCACGCGCACACCCCCGATGAGTTCGGGCGTGACTTCGACCGTGGCATTGAGCTTGCGGGCAAAGCGCTTTTCCAGCGCAGCCACGGTGTCGGCCAGCGCAGCGCCTTCGATCGGAAAGGCGCTCTGGATCAAGGCGTCGGACACGCCGGAACTGGCATTCACCAGCGCCTGGAACTGCGACGCAATTTCGGGCATGGCCACCAGGCGGCCGTTGTCCAGCACGGCGCGCAACAGGTTGGCCACCTTGGCGTCCAGCGACAAGCCCTTTTGCAAGGCCACACCGGCCACCAGGTCGAAGACCTGCGCTGCCGACACCTTGGGGTTGTCGGCAAACTGGCGCAAGCCTTCGTCGCCAGCCAACGTGGCCAGCGAAGCCATCTGCTCCTTCAGCGCGGCACCGCTGTTACCCGAGGCCTTGTACAAGGCCTCGGCATAGGGGCGCGCAATGGTCGCCAGTTCAGCCATGAAGTGACTCCCGGGCCGCCCCAGAGGAGGCACGCACCCCCGCGGGGGGCAGCGAACGCAAGTGAGCGTGGGGGCTCATTTTCAGAGCTCCGCTTTCAGGCGGCTGAGCAACTCGGCGTGCACGCCGGCGTTGACTTCCTTGCGCAGGATCTGCTCGGCGCCCTTGACGGCCAAACCGGCCACCTGCTCGCGCAGGGTTTCGCGCGCTTTCACCGACTCTTGTTCGGCTTCGGCGCGGGCCGACGCGATGATCTTGGCGGCCTCTTCGCTGGCACGCGACTTGGCTTCTTCAACCATCTGCTGCGCCAGGCGCTCGGCATCGGCCAGGCGCTTGGCGGCGTCGTCACGGGCGGCGGAAAGCTGGGCTTCCACCTTCTTGTTGGCGACGGCCAGCTCGCTCTTGGCCTTGTCGGCGGCGCTCAGGCCGTCGGCGATCTTCTTGGCGCGCTCGTCCAGCGCCGCGGTGATCGGCGGCCAGACGAACTTCATCGTGAACCAGACCAGGATCGCAAAAACGATCATCTGGACGATCAGGGTGGCGTTGATGTTCAATTGGTGCCTCGCTTGATTCAGGTGCCTTACCGAGCGAAAGCCACGGAACCGGCTTTGCCGGGCCGTTGGCTTTGCCCCTCGAGGGGAGCGGCGCAGCCGCTTCGGGGTGGGACCGATTTACTTCGGCAGGCGCGCGATCTGGTCCAGGAACGGGTTGGCCGTGGCAAACCACAGGGCGATACCGGTGCCGATGATGAAGGCCGCGTCGATCAGGCCGGCCAGCAGGAACATCTTGGTCTGCAGTTCGCCCATCAGTTCGGGCTGGCGGGCAGCCGCTTCGAGGTACTTGCTGCCCATGATGCCGATACCGATACAAGCACCGACGGCGCCCAGGCCGATGATCAGGCCAGCGGCCAGGGCAACAAAGCTGATGACTTCCATTTTTTTGCTCCAGAAAGGATGGTGAGGGAAAGGGGGAAAGAGGGAAAGAACGAAAAGCGAGCCGATGCGCGATCAGTGCGAATCGTGGGCTTGCCCCACGTAGACCAGCGTCAACATCATGAAGACGAAGGCCTGCAGCGTGATGATCAGGATGTGGAAGATGGCCCAGGCAGTGCCAGCGACGATGTGCAGCGCGGCCAGCGCAAAGCCCGTGGCCGACAGCGTGAAGGCGCCGCCGAGCAAGGCGATGAGCATGAAGATGAGTTCGCCAGCGTACATGTTGCCGAACAGCCGCATGCCATGAGAAACCGTCTTGGCCACGAACTCGATCAGCTGCATCGCAAAGTTGATCGGGTAGAGGTAGAACTTGTCGCCGAAGGGGGCCGAGAACAGCTCGTGCACCCAGCCGCCGACGCCCTTGATCTTGATGTTGTAGAAGATGCAGAGCAGCAGCACGCTCAGGCTCAGGCCCATCGTCACCGACAGGTCGGCCGTGGGCACCACACGCTGGTAGTCGGGCGCGCCCATGGCCGGGCCGGCCACATGCCAGATGCTGGGCAGCAGGTCCACGGGCAAGAGGTCCATCGCGTTCATCAGGAAGATCCAGACGAACACGGTCAGCGCCAGCGGGGCCACCAGCTTGCGGCTCTGCGCGCTGTGCACGATGCCCTTGGCTTGGTTGTCCACCAACTCGACCAGCATTTCCACCGCCGCCTGGAAGCGGCCGGGCACGCCTGAAGTGGCATTCTTGGCAGCACGCCACAGCAAGAAACAGCCCACGACACCCAGCAACGTGGCCCAGAAGATGGAGTCAAGGTTGAAGACGGAAAAGTCAACGACCGCAGCCTGCTTCTGGTTTTGCAGGTGTTGCAGGTGGTGGACGATGTATTCGCCTGCGGTGGGCGCTTTGCCTTCGGCTGCCATGTGTATCGATCGTCCCGTGTTCTCAGCGACTCGGTGCCCGGCCCCGCCAGAGCAGGGCCACCCAATAAACCTTCATGCACAGCACCAGGCTCACCAGCAACGCCGGCCAGACCAAGTTCTGCACGAGTTTCGGCGCCAGCGCGAGCATGGCAATCGAAACCACAATCTTGACCGCTTCCCACAACATGAAGCTGACGGCACTGCTGCCGGGCGACATGCTGGAAAGCTTGCTGGTCATGCCTCGCGCCATCAAGGCACCCGGCAACACCACCGTGGCGGCGCCGTACAGCACCGACCACGCCACCTCCTGCCTGCCCGTGACCAGCGCTGCAAGCAGCGCCGCCACGATCCCTACTGCCAACTGCACGCTCAGCACGCGCCACGGTGACAGTGGCGGTTGTTTTGCGCGCAGTGCTGACGCTTCCTCTGCCGTCAGCGGCTTGAATGCCAGGCTGCCATCCTCATCTTCTTTCGTGCCCCAACGCTCGTTCGGGTGTTGCCGTTCGATCGCCATTTTGGGGGCCCGACACGCGGGTGTGGTCAGCAAAGCCAGTCGATTATACGAAGAAACCCGCAGCCGTCGGTGACCTGACTTTGTGCGGGCCGCACGGTCACGTGCCTGTCCACTTTCACACGCTGCGGCCCACAATGCAGGTTTGGTAGGAACTGCGGCACGATGTGCCGCCCCAACAACGTTCATGCACGCCTTCAGCCCCTTCACTGCCGTGCTCTGTGCGGCGCTCTGTGCGGCGCCCTGGCTTGCCCAGGCCGCACCGGCCGCCGTGGTCTCCACGCCCCAGGTGCGCGCCGAACTGGTGGCCCACGCGCCCGAAGGCGTGACGGCCGGCAAACCCTTGTGGCTGGGCCTGAAGATCGAACACGCGCCGCACTGGCACACCTACTGGAAGAACCCCGGCGACTCGGGCCTGCCCACCACCTTGCAGTGGACGCTGCCAGCGGGCTTTGCGGCGGCCGACATCGAATGGCCCACACCCGGCCGCCTGCCCCTCGGCCCGCTGATGAACTTCGGCTATGAAGGCACCCTGCTGCTGCCGGTGGTCATCACGGTGCCGGCCGGTTTTGCAGGCGCCATGCTGGACGTGAAGCTGCGCGCCGACTGGCTGGTGTGCAAGGACGTGTGCATTCCCGAAGGCGGCGACTTCGACTTGCAAGTGCCGGCGCAGGCCGCCACCGCCGGCCACAGCGCGCTGTTTGCGTCAGCCCGGGCTGCCATGCCGCAGCCCGCGCCGGACGCCCGGGCCACTGCCACAGTGGAGGGCCAGCACCTGGTGGTGCGCGTGGCGGGCCTGCCAGCAGCGTGGCAAGGCAAGACGCTGGGCTTTCTGCCCGAAACGCCGGGCGTGATCCAGAACGCTGCCGTGCCGCAAACCCAGTGGATCGACGGCAGCTGGACCGCCCGCGTGCCGCTGGATCCTCAACGCAGCGAGTCCCCCACCGCCATGCCCGTGGTGCTGACCAGCGAAGGGCAAACCGCCGGCCTGCAAGTGCAGGTGGCCGTCACCACCGCATGGCCTGCAGCCGCCGCAGCCCCGGCCGCTCTGCCGTCGCTGGGCGATGCGCAGGTCTTGACGCCGCCGCCGGCCAGCCTGGGCCTGGCCTTGGCACTGGTGTTTGCGCTGGCCGGCGGCTTGCTGCTCAACCTGATGCCTTGTGTCTTTCCGGTGCTGTCGCTGAAGGTGCTGAGCTTTGCCTCCAAGGCTGACCAGCGGCGCGACTTGCTGGCCGGCGGCCTGGCCTACACCGCTGGCGTGGTGCTGTCCTTCGTGGCCTTGGCGGCGCTGCTGCTGGCGCTGCGCGCGGGTGGCGAACAACTGGGCTGGGGCTTCCAGTTGCAGTCGCCTGCCGTGGTCGCCACCTTGGCCGCGCTGTTCACGCTGATCGGGCTGAACTTGGCAGGCGTGTTCGAGTTCGGCTCGGTGCTGCCCAGTTCCTGGGCCGCAGCGCGGGCCAGGCACCCGATGGTCGATTCATTCCTCACTGGCGTGCTGGCCGTGGCCGTGGCTTCACCGTGCACGGCACCTTTCATGGGCGCTTCGCTGGGCGCCGCGGTGGCCTTGCCCACGGCGCAGGCCCTGGCGGTCTTTGCCGCGCTGGGTCTGGGCATGGCGCTGCCCTACCTGGCGGCCAGCGCCTGGCCCGCTCTGGCGCGGCTGCTGCCGCGGCCGGGTGTGTGGATGGCGCACTTCAAGACGCTGATGGCCTTTCCCATGTTTGCCACCGTGGTGTGGCTGGTGTGGGTGCTGGGCGTGCAGGTGGGTGTGGACGGTGTGGCGGCCTTGCTGGGCCTGCTGGTGGCGCTGGCTTTTGCGGCCTGGGCCCTGGGTTCGCCGACGCTGGGGCCACGCGCCCGGGGTGGCTTCAGCGCGGTGGCCGTGCTGCTGATGGTGGCCGCGCTGGTCTGGGCGGTGCCCACGCTGCGCCGCGATGCGGTGGCGCAGGGCGTGGGCGGCAGCAGCAACGTTTCAGAAGACGCCTGGCAGCCCTGGAGTGCAGAGCGCGTCGCCCAGGCACAAGCTGCCGGTCAGACCGTGTTTGTCGACTTCACTGCCGCCTGGTGCGTGAGCTGTCAGTTCAACAAACGCACCACGCTGGCCACGGCCGAAGTCAAAGCCGCCTTCGAAAGCCAGCGTGTGCTGCTGCTGCGCGCCGACTGGACACGCCGTGACGCGGCCATCAGCGCCGAGTTGTCGCGCCTGGGCCGCAGCGGTGTGCCGGTTTATGCCGTCTACGCCCCAGGGGCAGCAGGGCCACAGCTTCTGAGCGAAATTCTGAGTGTGTCCGAAGTGCTGGAGGCCCTGCGCGGCCCTGGCGCCCCCAACTGAACCAGGAGTAGCCCGATGAACAAGTTGCTCGTTACCACCACTTTGGCCGCGGCCTTGACCCTTGCCACGGGCGCGGCCCTGGCTGCGGCCACCGTGGGCCAGCCCGCACCCGCTTTCACGGCCTCCGACACCAGCGGCAAGACCGTGTCGCTGGCCGACTTCAAGGGCAAACACGTGGTGCTGGAATGGGTCAACCCGGGCTGCCCCTACGTCGTCAAACACTACGGCAGCGCCAACATGCAAGGCACCCAGAAAGAGGCCATGGCCAAGGGCGTGGTCTGGCTGGCCGTGAACTCCACCGCCACCGAACACGGCGACTACAAGGCACCGGCTGCGCTGGCGCAATGGATGCAGTCGCAAAAGGCCGCCCCGACGGCCACGCTGATGGACGCCGACGGCAAGGTGGGCCGCGCTTACGGCGCCCGCACCACGCCACACATGTACATCGTCAATCCCAGCGGTGTGCTGGTCTACGCGGGTGGCATCGACAACAAGCCGTCGTCCAACCCGGCCGATGTGGCCACCGCCACCAACCACGTCAAAGTGGCGCTGAACGAAGCGCTGGCCGGCAAGCCGGTCACACAGGCGTCCACGCGGCCTTACGGCTGCAGCGTCAAGTACGCCACCGGTGCGTGACACGCTGATCGGACGGGCGCGTGAAGCGCAGGGCGCCCGGGCCCCGGCGGCCCGGCGGGCAAGCGCCGTGATCAGGGCAGGCGCAGGTACTGCGCCGCCAGGTTCTTGAAGTCTTCGCTGGGCACCGTGTGGCCCAGTTCGTCACTCAGGATCGTGGCCACGGCGTCGGCCTGGCGTGCGGCTTCGGCCGCGTCCAGGAACAGCAGGCGGCTGCGGCGGGCCAGCACGTCTTCGACACCGCGCGCCATCTCGTAGCGCGCCGCAAAGCGCACCATCGCTTCGCTCAGGCCGCCATTGGCTTCGCGCCACAGCCATTTCTGCGCGCCGGGCAGCGTGCGCAGCAGCGTGGCCTCGCTGCCGTACAGGTGTTCGCCGGGTGGTTCACCCAGCGGCCTGCCGGGTGCGGCGCCGATCAGCGGCAGGCGCGCCGTCACACCACCCGCCTTGTGCGGCAGCAGCCCACGCGCCATGCAGTGCGCCAGCACGTCCTCGGCCATCGAGCGGTAGGTCGTCCACTTGCCGCCGGTCACCGTGACCAGACCCGATCGGCCGACCACCACCGTGTGTTCGCGTGAGATGGTCTTGGTGCTGACCGCGTCGCTGCCCTCGCCGCGTTGGCTTTGCGGCCGCACCAGCGGGCGCAATCCCACCCACACCGACTTCACATCGCTGCGCTGCGGCGCACGCAACAGGTAACGCGCCGACTCACGCAGGATGAAGCTCACCTCTTCGGCCAGCGGCTGCGGCTCCAGCGGCAAGTCGTTGCGTGGGCTGTCGGTGGTGCCCAGGATGGTCTTGCCGAGCCAAGGCACGGCAAACAGCACACGCCCGTCTTCGGTCTTGGGCACCAGCAACGCGTGCTGACCCGGCATGAAGTGGCGTTCGACCACCAGGTGCACACCCTGGCTGGGGGCCACCATCCGCGGGCGCGGCGGGGCACCATCCTCGGCGTCCATGTCGCGGATGCTGTCCACCCAAACACCAGTGGCATTGACCACGCAGCGGGCGCGCAAGGTGGCTTTGACGCCGCCTTCGGTGTCGCGCACCTGCAGGCCGCGCACCTGCCCTTTTTCGCGCACCAGCGCGATGGCTTCGCAGTGGTTCACCAGCAGCGCGCCGCGGGCCGCCGCCGTTCGCGCCAGCAGCAACGCCAGGCGGGCGTCGTCGAACTGGCCGTCCCAGTAGCGCACGCCGCCGTGCAGGCCACGCGGCTGCACCCCCGGCAGCAGTTCGCGCGTTCGTGTGCTGTTCAGCCATTCGGTGCCGCCCAGGCCCTGGCCCCCGGCCATCACATCGTAGGCTTTCAGGCCCGCACCGTAGAAGCTGCGTTCCCACCAGTGGTAGGTGGGCATGACAAAGGGCAGGCGCTGTGCCACGTGGGGCGCATTGGCCAGCATGGCGCCACGTTCGTGCAGCGCCTCGCGCACGAGGCCGAAGTCGCCCTGCGCCAGGTAACGCACACCGCCATGGGCCAGCTTGGTGGCACGCGACGAGGTGCCCTTGGCAAAGTCCTGCGCCTCCACCAGCACGACGGAAAAGCCCCGCACCGCCGCGTCCAGCGCCACGCCCAACCCGACGGCACCGCCGCCGATGACGGCCAGGTCCCATTCCTGCGGCTGCTGCAGGCGGGTCAGCAGCACTTCGCGGCGCAGCAGGTGGGTCACGACCGCCTCATCGCCTAGGAGCGTGGGCGGCAGAAGGCGTCGACGCGAAACGTGCGAAAACCGAGGATCGCTGGGGAGTACCGACAAGCCCAGGGCTTGCCCCCTGGGCGCAGGAGGTGATACCCGGCGAGACCGGTTTCTCGCGCGTTGCAGCCGACGTCCTTCTGCCGCCCACGCTCCTAGCCACGCGCAAAGTTCACCGGCAGACCCGGCACATCGACACGTGTGTGCAGCACACACCCGGCCCAGGGTTGCGCGGCCAGCTCGTCGGCAGGCCGCTTTTCTCGCGATGTGGTGACGTACAGCGTGCGCAGTTCGGGGCCGCCGAAGCAGGGCATGGTGGGGCAGCGCACGGGCAGCGGCAGCGTCTGCAACAGTGTGCCGTCGGGTGCCAGGCGCACCAGGCGCTGGCCCTCGAACATCGCGCACCAGTAGGCGCCTTCTGCATCCACCGCCGCGCCATCGGGGCGGCCCCCATAGAGCAACAGGTCCTGCCCGGGTTGTTTCTTTTCAAACTGCTGGAAGACCCGCGGCCGCGAGAGCACACCTTCGACCGGCTCGAAGTCGTAGGCCATGACGCGGTGCTGCGATGTGTCGGACCAGTACAAGGTGCGGCCGTCGGGGCTGAAGGCCAGGCCGTTGCTCACCGTCACGTCACCGGCCATGCGCTGCATGTGTCCACCGGCCCAGCGGTACAGCGCCGCGGCGGCCGGTGTGCGCGGCTCGTAGATCGTTCCGACCCACAAGCGCCCTTGCGGGTCGGCCTTGCCGTCGTTGAAGCGCTCAAGCTTCGTGTCGTAAGGCGGGCCCGCCAGGCGCTGGCGTTGGCCAGTCGCAGGATCGAAGCGGAACAGGCCGTCGCGCATGGCCAACAGCAGGTCGCCGCCCGGCAGCGGCGCAGCACAGCCGGGCTCGGTCTCGAAAGACCAGCTGCGGTGGTGGGCGCTGGCCGGGTGCCAGCGGTGGACGGCCTTGCCCGGGATGTCGCACCAGTACAGCGCTGCTTCGTCGGGGTGCCAGAACGGCGACTCACCCAGCAGGGACGGCGCCACCGGCAGCGCTTCGAAACGCACCGTCATGCGTGTTCGATCTCCAGCTTCATCCAGGCGTCGAAGGTGGCGCCGGGCGCCACCGCACGCAGGCCGTGTGCCGCCGGGTCGGCCATGTGGATGGCGTTGCTGACGTGGCTGACGGGTTCGACGCAGTAGTAGGGCTTGTTGTCGGGCGTGAACACCACCAGGTAGGGCAGCGACGAGCTCAGGCGCAGCGACAGCTTCTCGTCGCGGATGCGCGCCGGCCCGCGCCAGCCTTCGAAGCAGTTGTCGAAGGCCAGGTGCGCCACGTCGCCGTCGATGCCGGGCTGCGGCACATGGCGTGTGGGCAGGCCGCTGGCGTCGTTGTCCCAGCGCTCGGTCAGCTCGATGTGCAGGCGGCTGCGGGGGCGCTTGGGGAAATACGGGTGCCAGCCCAGGCCCACCGGCTGCGGCTTGGCTTCCTGGTTGGTGAAGGCCAGATGCACTTCCAGCGCTTCGGGCGTCAGCACAAAACGCTGCCGCGCGGTGAAGGCAAACGGCCAGTCCGCGTCTGGCGTGTGCGTGCACGTCAGCTCAGCTTCGGTGGTGGAAGAAGTCACCACCGACCAGGGGCGCTGCCAGGCCACGCCGTGCACGGAATGGGGGTTGTCGTCGAAATTGGGGGCCGTGGTGTGGTCCTGGCCCTGCCAGCGAAAGCGCCGGTAGCCCAGGCGGTTGGAGTAGGGCGCCAGCGGGTAGCAGCCTGACTGGCGTGAGCTGGCCAGGTCAGCCGCTTCGCTGCTGCGCAGCACCGGCACGTCGGCCCGCCAAAGGCCGGCGATCGCACCGCCCAGGTCGGGGCGCAGGGCCAGCCGCAAGTCGCCGGCACGCAGTTCGAGGGATGTAGTGATGGTTGTCTCCATTCGGCTCTGGGTCAGGCTCGGCGCCAACCTTCTTGGCCACAACCCGATGATGCCGCAAGCCCGGCGCCGTGCCGCAAGTCAACACTCACCAGCGTGTGCCCGGCGTGTCCAGCTCGACCTTCAGATAATGCGCCCCCGGGATCGGGTTGAAGTAGTACGGCGGGATCTCGACAAAGCCCAGCGCCACGTACAGGCCACGCGCGGCTTCCATGTCGTCCAGTGTGTCGAGCAGCATGCAGGAATGCCCGGCCTGCGTGGCCAGGTCCATCAGCTCTTGCGTCAGGAGCCGGCCCAGGCCCAGGCTGCGGCAGCTGGGGCGCACGAACAGGCGCTTCATCTCGCAGGCGTTGGTGTGGTCCGACTCGGGCAGCGGTCGCATGGCCACGCAGCCGGCCGGCGCACCGCCCACCAGCGCCAGCAGCAAGGCGCCGCCCGGCGCGGCATAGGGGCCCGGCAGGCCGGCCAGTTCTGCACTGAAGTCCTGGAAGCACAGGTCCACGTTCAGCGACGCGGCGTACTCGGCAAAGAGCTCGCGCACGGCCAGCAGCTGGGCTGCGGTTTCGGCGGCCAGCAGTTCGATCGTCGGACCGTCGCCCATGATTTTCAGATCAAGGGCCAGTAGTCCGTTCCGCCAAACCGATTACATGAAATCGCGCCTTCGTCCGCCATGCGTCGTTGCAAATCCGCGCCATAGCTGCAGCTATGGCTGTGGTTTGCGCCTAGCCTGACGACCGAATGCATCAATTTCATTTGTAATCTCATTGACGGAACGGACTACCAGTAGCCCAGGCCGTAGACCCAGAACGCGCCGCCCCCGCACAGCACGATCAGCACCAGCGCCAGCAGACGTTGCTGCAGGCCGTCGGCGCTGGCCGGCGTGCCCGCCGCCAGGGGCTTGTCACCCAGCACCATGGGCCAAACCAGGTTCTGCCGCTTCTTCACAAGGTAGAACACCACCGCCAGCACATGCAGCGCCACCAGCGTGATGAGCAGCCACTGGCCGTATTCCTTGTGCCAACCGGTGGCCTGGCTCACAGTGTCGCTGCTGACAAATCGGTTCAGCGGGCCGACGTTGGCAATCTCGTCGTCCGCCACCAGCCCTGTCGCCACCTGGATGCCCACCACAGCCAGCAGGGCAAACACCGACAGGCTGCCCAGCGGGGTGTGACCCACGTCCAGGTTTTCACCCGGCCGCTGCTGCCCACGCAGGTAGCGCAGCAGCGTGGCAGGTGCATAGATGAAGCTGGCAAAGCGTGACCAGCGCCCGCCCACCAGGCCCCACAAGACACGAAACACCAGCAGCGCCAGCACCACGCAGCCCAGCCGGAAGTGCCACACCATGGCGTTGCCGCCGATCTTGGCGCTGACCACCGACCCCACCAGGGTCGCCGCCAGTGTCCAGTGGAAGATGCGCGTGGGCAGATCCCACACACGAACGGGGGTCTGGGCTTCGGCTGGCGTCAGCACGGGTGAAGAAGCGTTCATGGTTGGCGTGGGTGCGGCAGCTAGGCGCCCGATCGGGACGGCAGTCGTCCGGAGGCGTAACCATACCGCGACTGGATGCGAGCCTTGCCATCGGCCCGCGATGGAAGGAAGCGGGGGGAATGAAGCGGGTGGAATGAAGCGGGCTGGCCCTGCGTACACTCGCTGAGCCGATGCGTCCCGCCCGGCCCTTCCCGCAACGCCCGACCGGAGATCCCGCATGACCCGTTTCTTTCTCGCCGCCGCCACCGTGGCCGGACTGCTGACCGCCCTGCCCGCTGCGGCGCAGTTCCAGAAGCCCGAAGACGCCGTGAAGTACCGCAAGGCCGCGTTCCAGGTCATGGGCACGCACTTCGGCCGCATCGGCGCCATGGCCAGCGGCCGCGCACCTTTTGACGGTGCCGCTGCCGCGGCCAATGCCGATGTCGTGGCCTTTGTGTCCAAGCTGCCGTATGCCGGCTTCGTGGACGGTACCTCCGGCACCGAGAAGGGTTCGCCCAAGGCCAATGTCTGGAGCGAACGTGCCAAGTTCGACGGCGAAGCCAAGAAGATGCAGGACGCCGTGGCCGCCCTGGCCGTGGCGGCCAAGACCAACAACCTGGACCAGCTGAAGGCCGCCTTCGGCAATGCCGCCGGCACCTGCAAGAGCTGCCACGACAACTTCCGCAACGATTAAGCCGCGTGCCTGGCAGCAGACGCGCTGCTTGTTGACGAAATGCCCGCTTCGGCGGGCTTTTTTCTGCGCGCGTCGTACGGCCAGCCGCACCCTCAGTCGGCGAAGCCCAGCACCACCCGCCGGGTCATCGCGCTTTTCTTTTCGATCTTCGTCACCACCACCGCGCCCACGTCGGCCGTGTTGGCGACGTGGGTGCCACCGCAGGGCTGAAGGTCTACAGCAGCGATTTCCAACACGCGGATGCGGCCCAGGCCGTCGGCCGAACGCGGCGGCTGCACGCTCATGCTGCGCACCAGGCCCGGGTTGGCGTCCAGTTCGGCTTCGCTGATCCAGCGGTGGCTCACCGGGTGTGCACCGGCCACCAGGCTCGCGATGCCGGCCGTGAGCGCGTCCTTGTCCAGCGGCTCGTTCATGTGGAAGTCCAGCCTTGCGTAGCCGGCCGTGATGCTGCAGCCGTCCACCGGGTGCGGCACCAGCGCGCACAGCAGGTGGGTGGCGGTGTGAAAGCGCATGTGGGCGCGGCGGCGGTCGGCGTCCACGCGCGCCACCACGCGGGTGCCGGGAGCGAAGGCCGACAGGTCGGCGCCGGCAGGGGGCACGTGGGCGATGCCACCCGGCTGTTCCTTGTGCTTGCGTGTGTCGGCGATCACCAACACCGCGCCGCCGTGGGTGGTGAGCGTGCCTGCATCGCCCGCCTGGCCACCACCCAGCGGGTAGAACACGGTGCGGTCCAGCATGACACCGGCTTCGTCCACCGCCAGCACCGTGGCCTCGCAGTGCAACAGCGTGGCGTCTTCGCGGAACAGTTCTTCGGTCATGGGCTTTCAGGTCATGGGCTTTCAGTCTGTCAGCTCTGCAACACCACGTCGCCCAGCGGCGTGGACAGGGTGGCGACGAGGGCCGGTCCTGCGTCGGGCAGCACCTGCACCCCTGGCAGGCGCAGCACCTGCCGCGCACGTTCTGGCACGCCGTGCAGGGTCAACGAATGCAGCGTGATACCGGAATCGGGCATACGTTCTGTCGGGTGCGGGCACTTCCACTGCATGAGCGTGGGCAGCGCGCCACCGCAGTCCAGCGCCCCGTCAGCTGCCACCAGGATGTCCCACGACAACGTGCCTGCCAGTGTCTCGCGACTGGCTGCCACCGGGTCGCCGGGTTTCAGGCCCACGGTGATGAGGCCCCAGCGGTGCATGTCGAGCATCGTCGACCGTGCCACCAGGTGGATGAGGCGGGGTCCGTCAGCCAGGCGCGCCTGCAGATCTTCATCGTCGAGCCCGAACCAGCGCTTGCGGCCGGGTGGCGGGGCGTCGGGATCGATGGCGATGATCTCGAAGAAGGTGGCAGGGTAGGCCGGCGTGGCAATCTTCAACAGCCGGTTGTGCGTGCCCATGAGTGCGTGCTTTCCGCCCGGCCCGGGCGTGACGCCCAGCGTCGCTTCGCACCAGGCCACACCTTCGGCCAGCGATGCCGCCGCCACCACCAAGTGGTCGAGCACAACTTGCTGGGTCACAGATCCACCTCACCGCTGATGCAGCTGACGCTGTGGCCGCCGATCCAGATGTCGGGGCCCTGCTGCTGCACAAACACCCGCCCGCTGCGGCCCAGCGCCGTGCCTTGCGCGGCCACGTATCCCGGCGGCAGCACGCCGCTGCCGATGAGCCACTGCGCCAGTGCCGCATTCAGGCTGCCCGTGACCGGGTCTTCGGCCAGGCTGCCGCCGTTGCCGGGAAAAAACGCGCGCACCTCGAGCTGGCATTCACTGCCAGGCGGGTGCAGCGCCACCAGGCCCACGTCCAGGCCCTTCAGCAACGCCGCGTCGGGGCGGATGGCCATCAGCTGGTCCACGCTGCGCAGCAGCAGCCCGCGCCAGCCGGGGCCGTTGTCGCACCACGCACTGGCCAGCACATCGGCGGCTTGCAGGTTCAGGCCGTGCAGGATGCGGTCGAACTCATCGTCGTCCAGCGCGCCGTTGCGGCGCAGCGGCGGTGCGGCAAAGGCCAGCCGCAGGCCGTCGCGCCGGACGCGCACCAGGCCGACGCCGCATTCCTGGACGATGAATTCGCCCTTGGGCTGCCCGCCCGCAGCCAGCCAGGCGTGGCAGCTGCCCAGCGTGGGGTGGCCGGCAAAGGCCAGTTCGCGACCAGGGCAGAAGATGCGCAGCTGGTAGTCGGCCTGGGGGTTGGTGGGCGGCAGAACGAAGGTGGCTTCGGACAGGTTGGTCCAGTCGGTGAATCGGTGCATCTGGGCGGTGTCCAGGCCTTGCCCGTCCAGCACCACGGCCACCGGGTTGCCGAAGTAGGGGCGGTCGGTGAAAACATCGATCTGCTGGAACGGCCTTTTCATGGCGGGGTGCTCACGGTTGTGCGTTCACGGTCGTGGGTTCACGGTTGCGAGTTCACGGTTGCGAGTTCACGGTTGCAAGTTCACGGTTGCGACCTCAGGGCCACGGCTTCACTTCAAGACCTGCGCCAGCAGCGCCACGCCCTGGGTGATCTGCTCTGGCGGCACCGTCACGAAGCTCAGCCGCAGCGTGTTGGCATGGCCGCCTTGCGGGAAGAAGGTGCTGCCGGGCACAAAAGCCATGCCCGCTTCCACTGCAAGGGGCAGCAGCGCGGTGGCGTCGATGTGAGCCGGCAGTTCCAGCCAGAAGAACATGCCACCCACCGGCCGCTGCCAGCGCGCCACGCCGTGCAGATGCTGCTGCAGCGCGGCCTGCATGGCGTCGCGCTGGGCCTTGTAGCGGGCTCGGATGGTGGGCACGTGGTCGCGCAGGAAATCGTTCTTGATGACCTCGTGCACCACGCGCTGGTTGAAGCCCGGTGTGTGCAGGTCGGCCGCTTGTTTGGCCTGCAGAAGCTTGGGGTACAGCAGCCTGGGCGCGATCACGTAACCCAGGCGCAGGCCCGGTGCCAGCACCTTGGAAAACGAGCCCAGGTAGATGGCGCCGCCCTCATCACCGACACCGGCCGTGGCCGACACGGGCGGCGGCGGCGGCTCGTCGAACCACAGGTCGCCGTAGGGGTTGTCTTCGACGATGGGCAGGCCCAGCGCTTGGGCCTTGGCCACCAGGGCCAGGCGGCGCGACGCCGGCAGGCAGCGGCCAGTGGGGTTCTGGTAGTTGGGCAGCAGGTACAGGAAGCGCGTGTCGCGAGCGGCGTCCAGCGCGTCGGGCAGCGGGCCTTGCTCGTCACCTTCCACGGCCACGAAGTCGGGTTCGTACGGTGCAAAGGCTTGCAACGCGCCCAGGTAGGTGGGCGATTCGACGGCCACCGTGCTGCCGGGGTCGATGAGCACCTTGCCCACCAGGTCCAGCCCCTGCTGCGAGCCGGTGGTGATGAGCACCTGGTCGGCACCGGCCTTCACGCCATGGCTGGCCATCTCGGCGGCCACCCATTCGCGCAGCGGGCCGTAACCTTCGCTGGCGGCGTACTGAAGCGCTTCGCGCGGCATGTCGCGCAGCACGGCCGTGGTGGCGTCGCGCATGGCCTGCACCGGGAAGGTGTCGGCCGAGGGCAGTCCACCGGCCAGGCTGATGATGCCGGGCCGTTCGGTGATCTTCAGGATCTCGCGGATCGTGCTCGGGTTCAGCCGTTCGGCACGGCGGGCCATCTTCCAGTTCATGGTGTCTCCAGGAGCATCCAGTCAACCGCGGCTGCGGCGTGCAGCGCGGTGGTGTCAAAAACGGGCAGCGGGCTGCAGGCGGCGTCGATCAGCAGGCCGATTTCGGTGCAGCCCAGGATGACGGCTTGTGCGCCCTGGGCGCGTTGGCGGTCGATCAGGGCCACCACCGATCCTCGCGAACGGGCGGTGACGATGCCACGGCACAACTCTTCATAGATCACCCGGTGCATCAGCGCGCGGTCTTCGGGCCCGGGCACCGAGATGTTGAGGCCGAAGCGCTGGTGCAAACGTGCCCGCACGATGCTGTCGTCTTCCATCGTGAAGCGCGTGCCCAGCAGCGACGCGTGCATCACACCAGCGGCCTGCAGCGCGGCACCCGTGGCATCGGCGATGTGCAGCAGCGGCAGGCCGCTGGCGGATTCGATCGCATCCGCCACCTTGTGCATGGTGTTGGTGGCCAGCAGCAAGCCCTGCGCTCCCGCCCGCTGCAGACCGCACGCGGCGTCGCCCAGCCGCTGCGCCGCGACGGGCCAGTCGCCCTGCGCCTGCAGCGCGGCCACGGGTGCAAAGTCCACGCTGTGCAGCAGCAGCTGCGCACTGTGCAGGCCACCCAGGCGCTGCGCCACACCCTGGTTCAGCAAGCGGTAGTAGACGGCGGTGCTCTCCCAGCTCATGCCGCCCAGGATGCCCAGCATCTTCATGCCGCCACCCGCGCCACCGGCATGCGTTTGCCCAGGAACACGACGCCGATCACCGCCAGCGCAAACACCACCGTCAGCGTGTCCAGCGTTTCGCCCAGCACCGGCACCGCAAACAGCAGCGCCAGAAAGGGCTGGATCAGCTGCACCTGACTCACCCGAACCAGGCCGCCCAGGGCCAGGCCGCGGTACCAGGCAAAAAAGCCCAGCCACATCGAAAAGACCGACACGTAGAAGAAGCCCAGCCACGACGCGGCACGTGCCGGCGCGGCGGGCCAGAACCACAGCGCCGCCGGCAGTGTGAAAGGCAGCGACATCACCAGCACCCAGCAGATGACCTGCGGCGCCGGCATCTCGGCCGCCACCTTGGCGCCGGCCACGTAGCCGATGCCGGTGAACAGCACTGCCAGCAGCAGCCAGCCGTCACCGGCCGACAGCGCGCCGCCGCCCTGCCAGGCGGCAAACGCCAGCACCAGCGCACAACCGGCCAGCGCACAAGCCCAGAACCCCATGCTCGGCCGCTGGCGCAACACCAGCGCGCCGATGACGGCCGTGGACAGCGGCATCAGCCCGGTGACCACTGCGGCGTGCATGGCGTCCACTTGCCGCAGCGCCAGCGCCAAGGTCATCGGGAATCCCACCACCGTGCCCAGCGCGCTGACCGCCAGCGACGGCCAGTGCCGTGATTGCGGCCAGGGTGCGCGCACGGCCAGCAGGTACAGCACGCTCAAAAGCCCGGCCAGCGCGGCTCGGCCGGCGGTGACGAAGGCGGGTGTCAACTGCGGGTCGCTGGCGTCGCCCACAGCCAGCCGGGTCATGGGCAGTGTCATGGCGAAGATCACCACACCCAGCACGCCGAAGGCAAAACCCTTGTTGGTGGGGCTCATGGAGGGCTCACAAGAGATTCACTACAGCGGATTCACGACAGCGGATTCACGACAGCGGATTCACGGCATTGGATTCAGGACAGCGGATTCACAACAGCGCCATCCAGGCCGCCGTGGCCACCAGCACCGCAGCCAGTGCCCGGTTGAACCAGGCCAGGCGCTGGCCGGTCGCCAACCAGCCGCGCAGCGAGGAGCCGACCAGCGCGTAGGTGAAGTTGCTGGCCAGGCCGTAGGCCATCATCAGTGGCAGCACCAGGGCCAGGCGCGGCCACATGGGGTCGGCCACGGTGACCCAGCCGGCGCTGATGAGCAAGGCGTTCATCCAGGCCTTGATGTTGACAAACTGCAGCGCCACGCCTTTGCCAAAGCCAACGTCGAAACGCCGTTCATCCGCCTGCGCCATGCCGCGCGCCGTGCCCAGCTTCCAGGCCAGCCACAGCATGTAGGCCAGCCCGCCCCACTTGAGCGCACCACGCAGCGCCGGCTCGGCCTGGATGACGGCTCCCAGGCCCAGCGTGCAGCCCAGCAGCAGCAGACCCCAGCCAAAGGGCACCGCGAAGACAAACCGCATCGCATGCCGCAGGCCATGGTTGGCGGCCAGCGCCGCCGACAGCGTGGTGTTGGGGCCGGGCGTGAAGGCCATGGCCGTGGCGAAGACCAGCAGGGCGGTCAGTTCAGGCCAGGGCATGGGCAGCTGCAGGGTCCAGGGCGGCGGCATGGTGGCAGTCTAGTCGACGGCAACAATACAGAGGCCATACACTTGGTCGAACAGAAGTTTGATCTGTACTGACCATGCCGACCGCACAGTCCAGCCCCCTCATCGCTCGCGGTGCCAATGCCAGCCTGGCCGAGCAGCTGGCCGGCCGTTTTGCCCAGCGCATCGACCAGCGCCTGCTGGCGCCGGGTGCCAAACTGCCCTCGGTGCGCGACTGCGCGCAGCGCCATGGCGTGAGCCCCAGCACGGTGGTGGGCGCGTACGACCTGCTGCAGGCACGCGGCCTGGTGCAAGCCAAGCCGCAGCGCGGGTTTTTCGTGCGCGAGCATGCGTCACCTGCGCCAGGCGCCAACCGGCGTGAACGCGGCCCGCTGCCAGCGCCGGTGGACGCCACGGCGCTGATCCGCAGCATGTTCCAGGCCCAGGGCGGCCTTGCCGCGCCGGGCATGGGCACGCTGCCCGAATCGTGGCTGGACGCTGAACTGCTGCAGCGCACGCTGCGCAAGGTTTGCCAGCGGCCGCAGGCCTGGCTGCGCTATGGCGACCCGGCCGGCAGCACGGCCTTGCGCGACGCGCTGGTGCAACGCCTGGCCGACCTGGGCGTGCAGGCCACTTCCGCACAGATCGTCACCACCGTGGGCGCCACGCACGCGCTGGACCTGGTCAGCCGCACGCTGCTGCAGCCCGGTGACGCGGTGCTGGTGGACGAACCCGGCTGGGCGGTGGAATACGCCCGGCTCACCCGCTTGGGCATGCGGCTGTTGCCCGTGCCACGTGCCAGCCCAAGCAGCACAGGCAGCACAGGCGACGGCGGACCGGACCTGGCGGTGATGGAAGCCCTGCTGCGCGAACACAAGCCGCGCCTTTACGTCACCGTGTCGGTGCTGCACAACCCCACCGGTCACAGCTTGACGCCCGCGGCCGCGCACCAGGTGCTGCGCCTGGCCGAAGCACACGACCTGACCATCGTCGAGGACGACACCTACGCCTGGCTGGCGCCGCTGCACGCCACGCGCTTGGCGCAGCTGGACGGGCTGCGCCGCACGGTCTACATCAGTGGCTTTTCCAAGATCCTGACGCCGCAGTGGCGCGTGGGTTTTGTCGCTGCATCAGGCACATTGGCCGAGCGGCTGATCGACACCAAGCTGCTGTCCACACTGACCACGCCCGGCCCGCTGGAAGAAGCCGTGGCGCTGTGCCTGCAACAGGGCCTGCTGCGCCGTCACGCCGAACGTGTGGTGAGCCAACTGGACGCAGCGCGCGCACGCACCGTGCGCCTGGCGCAGGCGGCGGGCTGCCGCTTTGTCACGCCACCGGCCGGCTTGTTTGGCTGGGTCGACGTGGGCACCGATACCGAAACGCTGGCTCAGCAGCTGCTGGACGAAGGCTGGCTCATCGCACCCGGCACGCTGTTTCACGCCACGCCCCGGCCCACGTCGCTGATGCGGGTGAACTTTGCGACCTCACAAGACCTGCGCTTCTGGCAGCGGCTGCAGGCCCTGCGGCGCTGACCCGGCGGCGTTGACCCAGCGGCGTTGACCCAGCGGACTTCAGTTGCCCAGCACGGCGCCCCCACGCAGCCCGCGCGGCAGGCTGCCCAGTTCCACCGCGTACACCAAGCCCAGCTTCGCAAACTTCAGCATGTGGGCCGAAGAATTGCCGAAGGTCGCGGCCGTGTCGCCGGGTGTGTGGATGGCGCGGTTGTAGTTGGCGTTGCTGGCCTCGTGCGGAAACGAGGCGCGAAAGCCGCGGGTGTGCCACGAGGCGTGGTCGCTGCAGGCGTAACCGCAGGCGCTGTAGGCCACGGTGTGGAGGGGCAGGTACTTGTTGACCAGCTGCGCCACAAAGGTGTTCTGCAGCGAGCTGGTGTAGTCGGTGTAGATCCAGATGTCGGTGCTGTCGCCCTGAAAGGCGGTCATGTCCAGCTGCATCACACCCACCACCTGTTCACTGCGGGTCAGGAAGTCGGCCGCGATGTCGGCCGAGCCGCGCAGGCCCACTTCTTCAGCGGCATAGCCGATGAACCGCAAGGTGCGCGACGGCGAATAGTTGCCGGCCATCATGACGCGGATGATCTCGGTCAGCGCGGCGATGCCGCTGGCGTTGTCGTCGGCGCCAGGTGCACGTGCGCCTTCCACGGTGCCCGATGAAATGGAGTCCAGGTGCCCGCCCAGCACCACCGATTCGCCGGCACGTGTGCTGCCCACGATTTCCAGCATCACGGACTTCTGCGGGTAGCCGGCGTGGCTGATCTGCGTCACGCGCACGTCCCTGCGATGGGCCGGCACCAGGGCCTGCCACTGTGTGGCCAGCCAGTTGGAAGCCGCCACGCCGTGGCTGCTGGTGTGGCGCCGGTTCTGGAAGGCAGCCAGACCTTCGACGGTGGCCAGCAAGTGGCTGCCCTGCATCAGCGGCAGCAACGGCGCAATTTCGCGTGCGTTGTCGATGGCGTAGCTGGGCGCCGGACCCACGGCTGCGGGTTCGGCCTGGGCCAGCGACAAGCGGTGCAGCGTGGCCAGGGCTTCGGCTTGTGATTCGTGATGCACAAAGCCGCCGCAGCGTGCCAGTTCACGGTGCACCATCAGCGACAGCATCTCGATCCACTGGTCATCGATCATCACCGCATGCACGGTTTCGCTGCGGATCACCAGGTCTGCACTGCGCCTGCTGACCGGCGCCGCCACCTGCGTCTGGACGGTGCCCAGCACTTCGGCCTGCGGCACCATGCGCTGCAGCACGGCCAGTGCGTCGGCCGACAGCGTGATCCAGACCGGTGCGGCCAGGGCCGCTTGTGCCAACAAGGTGGTGGCCGCCAGGGCCAGCGTGCGGGTGAGCCTGAGGCCCGGCAGGGAGAGGTTTTTCATGAGGCCGGACTCTACGGGCCGGCGCCGCAATTGTCTGCCCGGTCCAGGCACGATCCTGTGCAGCACCTGCGTTCGGGGGGTCGATTTCAGGCACCTCACACATCCTGACACCGTTGAAACAGGCTGCGGCCCGGGGCTGGGCCGCGACCCGGGTCCAATCGGGCGTGCATCCCAACTTCGGTCCCACCCGCCCCCAGTTCGACACCGTGCTGCCGCGGGTCAGCGACTTCCAGCGCCGTCAGCGTCAGGCCGGCCTTGCGGCCCCCGACGGTGCACACAGCACCCTGCAGGCCACGCTGGAACCGGCCCTGCTTCAGGACCTGCAGCGCTTCGAAGGTGGTGCGGACAAGGCCACGCGGCCCGAAGTGCTGGAGGTGGTGGCCGCCGCAGTGCGCCACGGCCGCGCGCTGCGTCTGCTGCTGGAACATGACGGCCTGGTGCTGCCGCTGACCGTGATGCCGCTGGAACGGCTGGTGCACGCGCCGCTGCCGCTGGCGCAGTGGGGCCTGCTGCGCTGGTCGGGCCTGAAGGTGCTGCAGGTGGAAGCGGCCGACAGCGAAGCGCCGGTGGCGCATCTGGCGCCGCTGGGCGTGGTGCTGTGGGCACTGGCGCTGCATGGCACGCGGGCCGATCTGCTGCCCGAGATTGCCGGCCCCGTGGCCTACCGCATCGCGCCCAGCACCGATTTTTCGGGGCTGAACCTGGCCGGCACGCTGGCTTCGGCCGTGACCCGGCTGCGGCGTCAGACCACGCCGCTGAGCGAAATCAGCGCCTGGCCGGGCCTGGACCGCGAGCGGGCCACGCGCCTGCTCAACGGTCTGTACCTGCAGTCGGGGTTGATCATCACGCGCTCGCACCCGGCGGCGGGCGGTTCGCACTGAGACTGAGATTGACAGGCCATCGGATGCATCCGATGGCCTCCCGGTGTCTCAGCGCGAGCCCAGCGCTTCCCAGCGCTCCAAGGCGCTCATCAGCTCCACTTCGATGGCCTCGCCGCGGGCATGCAGTTCGCCCACGCGACTGGCTTCTTCGGCATACAGCGTGGGGCTGGCCAGGCGCTCGTGCAGCACTTTCTGTTCGGCTTCCAGTGCTTCGATGCGCGCCGGCAGCGTGTCAAGTTCACGCTGTTCCTTGTAGCTGAGTTTGGGCTTGGCTGCCGCGGGCTTGGTGCCCGC